>CADBMH010000092.1 GCA_902795705.1 uncultured Lachnospiraceae bacterium
TATGGAGTGCAGATGCAGGATTTTTCAGAACTTCTTTCTCTTCAGCTCCGGGAGGATGTTCATGATTTGGCTGATGGAGGCTGGCTCCATGTCAGCGGAGATGTCGTTTCCATGCATCCGGTAATCAGAGCGTATTTTTCTGAAAGCGGGTGGACAGGAGAGGCAAAAAAGGCAGCACGCAGATTGATGGGAGGGATTGATAAGAAGCTTGAGCTGTATGGACAAAAGCATATGTATCCTGAACGGAAAACAGAGCAGGAAAAACAAAACCTGTCACATTATATGAAGTATGCGGAGCCTGTACTGACAAGGATTAAGGGTGTCCGGTTTATGAAACAGGAAGCAGGATATTATCGTCTGCTCTATAATACACTTTGCAATATGCCGAGAGAACGGGAGGATTTTATTCTCTCCTACCGGAAGAAAAGGGATTTCCTGCTTCCGAAAGGCTTTGTGGATATAGAAAAACAGTTAAGAGTGTTGGATTATATCATTTACATCTGCTGCGATAAAAAGGAGTTTGGGGCGGCAGAGCAATATCTGAGTCTGATCGGAGAAATCGTAAAAAAGCAGAAGGAACCTTATCTGTGGGGATTATACTATGACACCATAGGAGAAATCTGTGATGCTGCATTAGACGGGGCATATGATGCGCAGACAGCAGAAGAACGGTACTGGTTCCGGAGATTTATCCGTTCTACGGATCAGGCTGTTTACTATATGAAAGCATCCGACCGGAAAGAGCGAGAAAAACATCTGGTGAGATTTTATTTGACAAAGGCTGATTTATTGATACGGGGGAATACAGGGACGGTTCAGGAGATCAGGAAACTGATTTATCAGGTGAAGTCTTTCATGAAGAGATCCGGGCGGGAGGAACCAGAACTTGAAGCACATTATTATCTGGTCTGTGGCTGGTATTATGTCCATGTCGAGCCGGATGGTGAGAAGGTAAAAAAGTGTATTATGAAAGCAGAGGAAAACACAGGACTTCTTTATCAAAGTAATCTGGATTATATTGATTTTCTGATCATACCTGCAGCAGATATGCTGTACGAAATAGGGGATATGGCGAAATCGTCGGGCTGGCTTGAAAAAGGAATCCGGCTCTGTGCGGAGCACGAAGGTGTCTTGCCGTATGAAAGGAAGGCGGAGGAACTGCGGGGATATCTTTCGGAAGTGAGGTAAGAGGGGATGAAGGATAAACACAGGGGTATTTTCGGAATGCTGTGGTTATTCTGAGAGAATACGGAAACAAAAGGTCTTTGGAAGTTGGGTTTTTATATCCGGCTTCCGAAGACTTTTTTGTTTTATAGGAAGCTCTATTAAGTGATTTTGTTTTCTGCCCGTCCCGTGCACTCACAAATCCAGATTTATAAAAGAGCGGATATAATGTGTTTACGGTACCGGAAAAAACGACTTGACTGCACGCAAAGTGCAGTATTAGAGTGGGAACGAGGTGAGGACAGTGTGGAATACAAAACATTAAAACAGGTATGTGCGGAAACAGAGGTATCCAGACGGGCGATTCAGGGCTATGAAAAGGCGGGGCTTGTGTTTGCGGCTGCAAGAAATGAAAGAGGTTATCTTTTGTATGACAGAAAGGCAGTGGAAAGAATCCGGCTGATCCGTTTGTTGCAAAAGCTGGATTTTTCCATTAAGGAAATCGTGCAGGTGATTGACGCGCCAAAGGAGATCTTTAAAGAAGCACTGGAGGAGCATGTGGCATACTTAGAGGGAAAAAGGGAGGAGATGGATGAGCTGATTGAGAGGGCGTATCAGATGATTGAGGAGTTGTAGGGAAATGCACTGGATGATGCGGCGTTATAAGTGTTTCAGAAGGTTTTCGGACAGTCTGCAGGGAAAAAATATTTTAACATAGGAAAGTGAGGGAGTGTATGAAAAACAGGATATTAGCAGGATTTATTTTAGTGTTTTTTGTATTTGGCTTTTCAGCGTGTGGCAAAGAGTCGGCTACAAAATACTGTGGTACATGGAAGGTGAATAAAGCAATCGTAGAGGGTTCAACTTATTCGCAGAAAGAACTGAAGGCAATGAAGGAAGATGATATTGCGGAATTGACAATTGTAATTAAGGAAGGAAAAGCAGCATTTATTAAGGATGCGACATCAGATGCAAGTCTGGAGTGGGCACTTTCGGATAAGGGCATTAAAATCGGGGAAGCTGATTGTGAGATTGAGGGAGAGTTCATTGTTTTAGATAAGGATGGGAACAAAATCTATCTGGAGAAGGTATCGGACAGTCAGGATATTTCGGAGATGCTTGAAAATGATGAAAAATCTGATACGGAGGATGATACGGATTCTCCGGAGGTGAGTGAAGAACAGGATGAGGCTTCTTCGGAGGAAGATGCAGAATCAGATGAAGAAGAATCGGATGCTGACGAAGATGATGAGGGGGATTATTATACAGAAGCGAGCGAGGACAGTGATTTTACCTATGAGGTGACGAAAGCTGACGAAATTAAGATTACCGGATATAAGGGGAATGCTGCAGATGTTACCATACCGTCAGAAATAGGTGACAGAGATGTGACGGAAATCGGGGATGCTGTTTTTGAGGGTAAAACAAGTATGAAACAAATCATTATTTGGGCAGACATTGAAAAAATTGGGAAAAGAGCCTTTAAAGGATGCAGTGGACTGAAGGATATTACGGTTCCTTCAGATGTGACAGTAATCGAAGATTCTGTATTTGAGGATTGTATCAAATTAAAAACAGTTTTACTATTGGGAGACATTAGTAAATTCGGAAAAGCTTCTTTTAAAAATTGTAAAGCACTAAGAGATATTACTATACCGACGGATACGAAAGTAATAGATACATCTGCTTTTGAAAATTGTATAAAATTAAAATCTGTTCTGTTTTTAGGCGGCGAAGAAATCGGGAAAAGTGCTTTTAAAAATTGTACTAAAATTAGAAGTCTGAGTTTTCCAAGTGAGACCAAAATCATCAAAGCAAACGCATTTGAGGGATGTTCTTCATTAAAATATGTGACAGCATGGAACTCTCACATGAAGGTGGACAAAACGGCGTTTTCGAATTGTAAAAACCTGAAAAAGAATCCATGGAAGTAGAAGAAAGTATCCGGGAAATATTAAATGAGTAATTCAGCAGGGGACAAGAAAATTGTAATATGAATGAAAATGAGGAGGATTGTTATGAAAAAAGATAATAAGGTTTTTATTCCTTTTATAATCACTTTGATTTGTTCGTGTATTCTCGTATTAGCATTCTTTTTGCCAATTGCTTCGGCAACAAAGGAATATCGGGAACTGATTGACCGGCATCCGGATGAGATCGCAATTGCCGAGGTTGATATGTCGTATAAACAGATGAAGGATTTGTCATTGTTTTCTTATGCGAAGGTCTATCGTGTAACAGCTACATTAGATTCTATGAGCGAGCATGACAGGGGAGAAAGTATCATCTGTCTGGTTTTGATCATTACGATAGGGGTTTCTTCTGTTTTATGTGTGCTTTTTTCGGGACTGAAAAAGCCGATAGGAATTTTTATCTTTGATCTTTTGGCTTTTGGTGCATTTCGTGCATTGATGTGGGATTTGAATGACAGAAGAGTGCTGCCGAGTGATAACTACTATGTAGGGATAGCAAATATTGTTTACATGGCAGGTGTGATCATACTCTTTGCGGGGGCTGTCTGGCTTTTGGTGATGAAGCGGAAGGAAAAGAAAAGGGCATCAGTTCGCAATGAAGAAAGGGAGTTTAATGAGGAGATTCCGGTTCATCCGGAAGAAAAGTAACAATATCCTCAATCCCGCAGTCTAAAATTTTACAAAGCTGGTCAAGGGTATAAGTGTTTACATTTTGATTTTTGCGCAGACGGTCAAGCTGACCGGAACTGAATTTATACTCCTTGATCAGCTTATATTGAGAAATATTTTTGTCTTTCATGGTTTGCCAAAGTGGTGAATATGAAATCATAATATGCCTGCCTTCTTTGTGAGTAGGTGTCTGGAAATCGGTGGTGTATTCGTAAAATAATCGATTGTTTATCTGAGATTTATCCTAAGAGATAGTATGTAGATTGACAATAGCCCGTATACGGGCTATAATTTGATATGTAAAGTGGCGAAATGATAAGAGAGGTTGAAGTATGGTCGAGATTGTAAAAACATTAATTAAGTGTGCGTTTGGTTTGATTTTGGCAGGAATGATTTTGATGTTTTTGGGGTTTGTTTTTCTAGTTTTTCTACCAAGAATTTTGTAGGATTACCGGTGGATATCATTGATAATAGTTAATCTATGAAGTATAATAAATTATGTACCTGACAATAAATACAGACAGGAGAATATATAATGAAAAAACATAAAAGGATAATTATTTTTATAGAAATGTTGCTATTATGCAGTTCAAATATTTTTTTGAACAGAGGAATCAGTGCTAATGCGGAAAACACAAGAAAATATTTAGGAGAAAGCGTCTATGCAGGAAAGTCGGATGGATACTCCAAGAAACAAATGATTGATAAAAATGATCCACATTATGGTTGGAATATTGGAGAATTTTTTATTAGTGGTTTCACTAGAGTGAATGAGGATTCAAATGAGCCTATTTTACTGAAGAATGTTGGAGATAAAGTGAAATTATCCTTCAAACTACTTCAAAATATAGATAGACTAAATAATGATGAAAAGCTGGTAATCGGTTCTGATGACGATGGTTATGATGAATATTTTGGCATAAAGAAGACTGATTTTGGACGAGGGATGCTTATTGTTCAAAAGACGGATTATCAAGGTCATAAAGAAGAACCGGTGCTTTATAAAAATTATTTGCAAGGGAAAGCGTTGAATGCAGATACAGAAGTGGGACTTTATGAAGAAGGTGACTATGAGGTTGCATTAGATTATGAAATTAGTATCGATAAAGCATGGCATGATTATATTACGATTTGGAATCAATATACATATGATTATAGAATTTTCTTTAAATTTTCTGTAAGAAATGGAAATTGTATGGTATATCCGTTTGATGTGGTGACTAAAGCTGAATTATCAGATACATCTATCACAGAAAATGGATTTTCTTTAAACTTTGCAAAATCCAGATATTTAGAGGTGGATATCAAAAAGCAGATTCTTAATGAAGGGGCAACTGGTTTGGTGGAGGATACGAGATTTAATAAACCTGCCGCAGACGGAGAAAAATATACAGATGAAGGAATATATATTATTACTGCAAAAAACAAATATACCAAGCAGAAGACGGAAAAGACAATATATGTTGGTGATAATGATTTGTTGAAAGCTTATGCTACGACAAAGCTACCTTTGGAAGAAATTCAGAGTCAGATTAATAATGGAGCTATTGTTAATAGGGATGGTACCATGAAATATGTAGTTGCTAATGATGATACGACAAATGTCATTCATGAGGATTCAAAGAAAACAGAAAAGACCGGTGGTGGAAATAAGGAGGTTCTCCCTGAAAATAAGTCTCATATAAAAAGTAGTAAAAAATTGATATATGTATTAATAGTAGTTTCTTTTCTGGTGCTTGTTATTTCTATTAAGAGAAGAGGTAAAAAGAAAGCATTACAAAAAGAGAAATTATTGCAGGATAAAGAGCTTATAAATAGGATGGAATACAGGGACGATGAGACTGATAAAGAAAATGTGGCATATGGAGGGACTGGAAATGAAGGGGATAATGAATAGTTTTTTTGTAATGATGCTTTTATGTGCATTGCTGTTGAATGGTTGTTCCGGTTTGGTGAGCAATGTAGAAAAAGAAAACAAAGCGCATAAAAAAAGCAGCATTTTGTCAAGTGAAGTAATGAAAAATGATAATGGTCAGGATTTGAATTTCTCTGGTTTGAATGATCCTGCTTTATTAGAGTTTACGGAAGAACAAATATATCAGTCTGTTTTAGAAAATATTGATAATGAAAAATATCTTGTAGAAAATATTGATGTAGCTTATGTTTCGAAGGAATATCTAGGAGAACTAGAATTTAACTCTAAAGAAAATATATTCTTCGGATATACACTTAGTGAATTGAATGCACAATTTGAGGGGACTCGTTATGTTTTTTCTGTAGATGATAATGGAAAAACGATTGTAAAAGAATTTGAAGAATATGATGATACCTATGATCAGATAATAAAGAATATTGCAATTGGAACAGGTGTGGTTTTGGTATGTGTAACGGTTTCGGCAGTAACCGGGGGTGCCGGTGCACCGGCGGTTAGTATGATTTTTGCGGCTTCTGCTAAAGACGCAGCTATTTTTGCGGCATCGTCTGCAGCAATCGGAGGAACGATATCAGGAGCGGTAACCTATGTTCAAACAGGAGATAAAGATGAGGCATTAAAGGCAGCAGCTTTAGAGGGGAGTAAGGAGTTCAAATGGGGTGCGATTACCGGAGCTGTTACCGGCGGTGTAGGAGAGGCTGTCAAACTGAAAGGGGCAACCTTAAGTGGCTTGACAATGAATGAGGCAGCTACGATACAAAGAAAATCCAAATATCCGTTAGAAGTAATAAAATCAATTAAAACAATGGAAGAAGCAGAAGTGTATATGAATGCCGGACTAAAGGCAGAAATGATAAATGGTCGTTATGCATTGGTTAGGAATGATATAGATTTAGCATATAAAAGTGAATTAGCGGGTAAGATGGTGACAAATATAGAAAGGATGAAAGAGGGATATGCGGCAATTGATCCTGTTACGGGAGAAGCATATCAATTACATCATATAGGTCAAAGAACTGATTCACCTTTGGCTATGTTGACCAAGGCAGAGCATACAGGTATTGAAAATAATGCTATTCTGCATGATACGAGTATCCAGAATGGGCAAGGAGTTCACAGTAAACTTTCTGACGCTGAATGGAGTAAACAAAGGAAAGATTTTTGGAAAGCAATCGCAGAAGGGTTGGAGTAATAGGAGAGGATTAGATGAACAAAATTGTAGAAGTATTGGAAAATAAAACAGATTTGATAAAAGGAAATCCAGTGTCGGAAAAGGATATCGTTTTAGCTCAGGAACGGTTAAAAATTAAATTTGCAGAAGATTACGCGCAGTATTTAATGAACTATGGAATTGTTGCCTATGAAGGACATGAGATTACTGGACTTTCTAAATCAGAAAGAACGAATGTTGTTTGTGTTACAGAAAAAATTAGAAACGCTTATCAGAATTTGTTAGAGGATTTATATGTTATTGAAGAAACAAATATAGATGATATTATTATTTGGCAATCTTCTGATGGATATGTATATATGACGATAGGAGACAGCGTACCTCGAAAAGTGTATAAGTCTTTAGCGGAATATATGGCGGAATAAAAGAGGTGGAAGGGAATACAAACAATGCGAAATGATGAACATAGAGAAAATTCAGATGATAAGCACAGAAAAAATGCTAAGTTTGGTTGGTACAGGTGTACGGTAAGATTTACATTGCCTACCTGCGATGCTAAGGCGAATGTGATAGGTAAGAATACATTTCAGGGCAGGATGATTACACGGTTTTCATTCGAAATGTCGGATTCGTTGCAATTTTTGCCATATGAAGTGTCGGATTCGTTGCATTTTCTACTGCATGAAGTGTCGGATTCGTTGCATTTTTCTTGACAAACAGAGGCTTGTATGTGAAAATACCTTTATAAATACAGAGGATTTTGCGATTGGGCGAAGGAGAGGGAAATGCTAAGACGAAAATTTTACGGACAGCTGGTAGAATGGAAACAGAACAAGGGCAGGGAATGTCTTTTAGTAAAGGGAGCAAGGCAGATTGGAAAGACCTATATTATTGACTATTTTGGAAAAAAGGATTATGAAGAGTATATCAGCATCAATTTTCTGGAGCAGCCGGAATTAAAGAAAATCTTCGAAGGCTCTTTGGAACCGGAGGTAATCTATAAAAATATCTCTCTTTACTTGAAGGATGTACATTTTATAGAAGGGAATACTCTGATTTTTCTCGATGAGATACAGGCATGCAGGGCGGCAAGGACAGCATTGAAGTTTTTGGCAATTGATCAGAGATATGATGTGATTGCATCGGGATCTCTTTTGGGGATTCATTATAAGGAAGATGAGGAGAATGAGGAGGATTATTCTATTCCGGTTGGTTATGAGAGAGAAGTAGAAATGTGTGCTCTTGATTTTGAGGAATATCTGTGGGCAATGGGAGTATCGGAAGAGGCGGTCGGATTTTTAAAACAAAATTTCTTAGAGAAAAAGAAAATTGAACCGGGAACAAATGAGCATTTCCGGAAGCTGTTTTATGAGTATATGGTGGTGGGCGGTATGCCGGAGGTTGTCAATACCTTTTTAGAGACAAATAATTATCAGGCTGTCTATGAAACACAGAAGAAAATCTTAAAGGCATATCAGGCGGATATTGAAAAATATGCAAAAAATACAGATATACCGAAAATTAAAAATATATATTATTCTATACCCAGACAGCTTGCGAAGGAGTACACAAAATTTCAATATAAAACAGTTGAAAAAAACGGAAGTGCCAGAAAATATGAAAATGCGATTGACTGGCTGATTGATGCAGGGATGATTAAAAAAGTGCTTAATGTTTCGTTGCCTATGCTTCCGCTCCGTGCCTATGAAAAACCGGAGGAATTTAAAATATATGCTACGGATATCGGTTTGACGATGGCAATGTTCGGATATGAAACACAAAAAACATTGTTGAAAGGAGAATTTTCGGGTCCGGCAAAGGGTGGTCTGTTTGAAAATTTGATTTTTGATGTCTTGATCAAGAGAGGTGTTTCGGTCAATTACTATAAAAAACCTGACAGTACGCAAGAGATTGAGTTCCTGTTTGAAAAGGACGGAGCAGCGATTCCGGTTGAGGTGAAATCGGGAAGAGGGGAAACGATTTCATTGAACGAATTCATGGAAAAATATAAGCCACCGTATGCGTATAAATTGACAGCGGGAAATATAGGGGTTGTGGAAAATAAAATTTCAATGCCGCAATATATGGCAATGTTTCTTTGAAAGAAATCTGAATTTGAAAGATGTTGCTAAGGAAAATAAAGAAGTCTGGAGCTGCCACAGTTGGCGGTGACAAAGCAGGCAGAAGCAGCCTAGGCTAAAACATATTCGAATGCTTATTTCTCTATAACGGTTCCGGCAAGCTGGGTGGGGAAATATACGGTGTATCAATCAAATAAATCGAATGCGATTAGCTTCTGCTCCAAAAAGTGCTATAAGGAGTCAGATGGGAATACGGTTCACTTTTTAAGGACAGGGAGAAAATCTGTGCAACCTTAAAGGTGACGGCGCCTCCTAAGAAGGCAGCATTGAAAAGCGTAAAGAATGTTTCCGGGAAAAAAGCGAAGGTAACTTTGGAAGCAAAAGTCGCCGGTGCAGCGGGGTATGAGGTTGCATATGACATTTCGAAAAAATTTACCGTAGTAGTTTTGAATATGATAAAAATGTCTGATTCTAAATTAGAGTCAGACTTTTTTTCTTGATTTTAACCACTTTTCCTTTTTGGTGACAATATAAAAGTGTAGGGGTACTGCTTAGGACAGAATGTGAGTGACAAATCCGGTGCAGCGTTCCTTAAATACGGGAAACGCGGCACCAGCGCGCTTGGAAAGGAACAAACAAGGTGACAGAAGCAGAATTTGACCGTATGATCCGGACATACGGAAAAGACATTTTAAGGTTTTGCCTCATGGAAACAGGCGACAGAGATCTTGGGGATGAATTATATCAGGATACGATGCTGACGCTGTGGGAGCAAAAAGAAAAACTGGATCCGGATTCAAATGTGAAAAGCTATGCATTATCAGTCTCGATTCATATATGGAAAAACAGGAAAAGAAAATATGCCAGACGAATGCGGATCGTGCCGCAGGAAAGCTATGAACAGCATATAGAGTTCGTGGAAACCAGGGAACTGTCTGATGGCAGCCTGACAAACCCGGAAGAAAGAATGTTATGTGCAGAGAGGACGGAAAGAGTACGAAGAGCAGTAAATTCGCTGCAGGAAAAATATCGTCTTGTGGTTTATCTATATTACACGGCGGAGCTTACGGCGAAGGAAACTGCGGAGTGTCTTCATATTCCTGAAAATACGGTCAGGTCAAGACTTCGTAAGGCGAAAAAACTTCTTAAGGAAAGATTGGAGGCGGAAGAATATGACAGATAAAGAATTGGAGCAGATGCTGCAGCATACCCTTACTCCGGAGGTGGAAGAGCAAAGATTATTTGCTTTTAAAGAAAAAAGTAAATCATCAGAAATGGAGGACAGAAAAATGAAGGCAGGAAAAATCATAAAGCCGGTCGTTGCTATGGCAGCGTACGCGGCATTGGTAGTCGGAATAAGCAGGATTCCGGATTTGAGAACGGTAAAGAGCTTGATACCGGGAGAGGGAAAGGATGTGGTGAAAAATCTGGACAATGCTTTTACATTGTCGGCAAAGGCAGCAGGTCAAAAGAAAAAGCTGGAGAGGAATAAAGCAGTTGTTGTATCCGTAGAGGGTACAAATTCTGCAAGCTCCTGGGAGGGTGAGGATCATTCGCATACAACTGTATATTCCATTGATGCACCTTTCGTTTGCGAGGGAAAAAATGTAGACAAGATCACTTACCGGATCAGTAAAGGAGCTTTTCAGATTACTGCACCAAAGGGAGAAAGCTTTCTTTTAGACGGAAAGGAAGCGGAAATCTCTGATGAGGTAGATATGGCGGTTCTTCTTCCGGCAGATGGCGAAGCGGAGGCAGAAATAGAAAGGGGAAATGAAACGGTTACAGGAAAGGTCTTTGACCTTGAGACAAAGTATTATTCTTCTTATACGGTTTCTGCAGAAAACCAATTGCCGGACGGCTGCATGATTAATATTTTTGATAACCGAAAAGTGTCCGAAAAACTGTACAACAAGCTATGGAACTTTGATAAGCTGGAAGAATTGAAGGAGGGGCGTGATGAGCTTTTTAAAGACCTTACCATTACCTGTGAAGTTACTTATAAGGATGGCAGCAAAGAAAAGGCAGATATTGAGATCGGAAATGAAATCATGACTACAGAGGAGGCGAAGGCATCTTCTCATGTGGAGGCAAGGGTGAATGGGAATAAAGAAAAGGTGGAGTTTTCTGATGAGAAAGACAATATGAAGCATGTATTTACGACATATAAAATGACAGATTAGGTGATATTTTTTCGTCTGAGCTGAAAAAGTTTTTTCATATCTGTATATTTATATGGTAGGAAGCTTAATCATATTAAAATTTTGTAATGAAAAGAAGAATCGGGAATGAATCTTGATTCTTCTTTTTTGTATGCTATACTAATAGGAAAAATGTTGGAGGGGGCAGTTCTTTTTTATACGGGAGTGGGGGTGAAAAAACAGTTTTGAAAAGTGTACGCTTTAGCAGGGAGGAGTATTATGCATAACGGAATGAAATGTTTATATTTTGTAAGGCACGGAGAAACTGTCTGGAATGTGGAGAATAAGATTTGCGGTGCCACAGATATTGCTTTGACGGAAAAGGGGCATGAGCAGGCGGTCAGGACGGGAGAAGAAATTTTGAAGAAAGGCATTAAAGCAGATGAAATTTTATATTCGCCACTGATAAGAGCAAAGGATACTGCGTTACATATCTCAGAAATGACCGGGATACCGGCGAGAGAGGAAATCCGATTAAAGGAGCAGAATTTCGGTAAATATGAATCCACGCCAAGAAATGGTCAGGAATTTAAAGAGGCGAAGCACCAGTTTGTGAATCATTATGAGGGCGGAGAGTCTATGCTGCAATTAGCGCAGAGGATTTATAATTTATTAGATGAAGTGACAAGCTCTGAGCAAACATACATATTAGTAGCGCATAATGGAATTGCACGCATGGTGCAGTCGTATTTTCATGATATGACAAATGAGGAATTTGCAGCCTTTGGTGTAGATAATTGTGCAGTTTTAAAATATGAGTGGTGATTGTTATGGACACTGAAATGATGGAAGAAGTTCTGAATTGAAGTGTAATATGAATGGATTTTAAGTGAGCAATTGAAGCTATGATTTTCGTAGAGTGAAATTGGGAAAAAAATTGTCAAAAAAGGTCTTGACATCATCTCCAAACCGTGGTAAGATATATCTCGCTGACGCGTTAAGGGCGCCGGCACAACCTTGATAACTGAACAGTAGAACAACCCTGA
>CADBMH010000093.1 GCA_902795705.1 uncultured Lachnospiraceae bacterium
CGCTGCGGATTTTGTAAGCGGGAGCGCTCCTTTTTTGCACACAATCGGAAGACAGGATGCGGAACATAGACTATAAAGGCACGCGTCACTTCTCGAAAAACTCTCCCCGACAAAAAAAGTTATTTTCAAGCTGTCACCATTTTATCCGTCTGCATTCTCTTTTTTCTCATCATCCCTGTTCCACTGCGCTCCCTGCATCACGCCCTCCAGAATCTGCCGCGATAAAAGGAGATAGACAAGGATCATCGGAAAAATTGCAATGCAGATCATCATATAAGTCTTTCCCATATCCTTTTTAATAAAATCCGCATTCCTCATCATTGCGATCATCACCGGAAGCGTCAGCTTGCGTCTGGTGTTCATAACCAGTGCCGGGATAAAATAATTATTCCAGGATGCGACAAAGGAAAAGATTGCCTGCACCGCCATAGCCGGACGCATCAGAGGCATAACGATCCTGCTGAATATCCGGAATTCCCCCGTTCCGTCAATTCTTGCCTGCTCAATGTATGATTTCGGGAGGACCGATTTCAAATAGCTGTACAAAAAGAAGACCACTGCCGGTGAAGCAAGAGACGGCAGGATCAAAGCCAGCAGGTTATCCGTAAGTCCCAGCCTTTCGATATTCCTTAAAAACCCAAGTGTACAGACCTGCATCGGCATCACTAAAAACATCATGATGATCGTAAAATAAATCTTTCGCAGTTTAAAATGATACATATAAATGCCATATGCCGCAAACATGGATGAATATACTGCCACAAAGGCACTTCCGCCCGCCACGATCATACTGTTCAAAATTCCGTACAGAAGAGGAATATCCCCCGCTGACAATACACTGTTCAGATTTTTCAACGCATGTGTCCCCGGCATCAGAGAAAAATCCTTCATAAGCTCGATCTTATTCTTCGTCGCATTGATTAGCAGTATAAAGAAAAAAACCAGACAAAGCATGGCTAAAAAAACCAACACAAAATGTACGATACAGCTTCTGACAAATTCCTTCGGCTTCATACAACTCCTCCATTTCTTTCTCTATTATATCACTCTTAAGGCAACGCCTGCTACTCTTCCCTCTGGTTTAAAATCCGGTAGATAAAAAAGCACAAAATGCCGCTGACCAAAAAAAGGTACACAGACAATGCACCGGCAAGTCCGTAATTATTCCCCAAAAGATGACGGTTCAGATACATGATAAGCGTCATCGAAGTCCGGTTCGGTGAACCCTGCCCGTCTGTAAAAATCTGCGGCAGGTCAAACATCTGGATTCCCGACACCATGCTCGTGATAATGATATAGGAGATCACCGGTCTGAGTGACGGCACCACCACCTTAAAAAACGCCCGCCTGTGGGAACATCCGTCTATCCTCGCCGATTCATAGATATCCCTGTCAAGTCCCATAATCGTTGCGCTGAGCAGGATTACGGAATTTCCAAGATTCATGATAAAGAACATAAAACAGATCAATACCCTCGTTCCCGCGACAGAGCTCATAAATGAAACCGGCTCACTGACCGTTCCGGAATCCATAAGGAGAGAATTCACCGGTCCTGCATTGGAAAACAGGGTAAAGAACATCATCGCCCAGGCAGATGCCATGATCATACCGGGCATATAAAGAATCATCCGGAAAAATTTTTCCCCGCAGATCATCAATCTTGCATCCGTAAACCATGATGC
Source organism: uncultured Lachnospiraceae bacterium (assembly GCA_902795705.1). Classification (GTDB taxonomy): domain Bacteria; phylum Bacillota; class Clostridia; order Lachnospirales; family Lachnospiraceae; genus Butyribacter. The sequence goes on from CADBMH010000093.1 coordinate 1,683, forward strand.
CAAAAGCAGGGCAACCGCAAGCTGCGGAAGGAATCCGCCCAGCCAGAGGATCAGCGTATTCAGCGAATATTTCGGAAGCTCCGTCTGTAAAAGACTGATAAAATTATCAAGTCCGACAAAATTCGGACCTACCTCCACCAGACCGATCGTATAATATTCATAAAAGCTATACAGAATCGTGGACACTAACGGGATAAAGAAAAACACAAAAAAACCTACAAAAAACGGAAGGGTATAAATGTACCCCCATCTTTTGTAATAGCTTCTTTTCCTTTTTTTCTGCCTTTTCTGACTCATTCTGACTCCACCTTTTATTCCTTATGCTCCGGAGGCGTCTCCCCCGGATTGGCATACCGTTTCACATAAGTTGCCTTTCCCTTTTCCTTTGCCATATAAAGAGCATCATCTGCAAAGAGATATAATTCATCGAAATTAAACTTTGCCTTATCCATGGCAACACCAATACTGCACGAAAAGCCTCCGGCATCTCCGATCGTTGTATTCTGCAGCTCTCTTTCAATGGTGCTGCAGCGCATATCCACAATCTCTTCCGGCACATTTCCGGTCATAAGCACCATAAATTCATCTCCGCCAATCCTGCCGACGATATCCGTGACACGGAAGTTCTTCTTTAAGATTTCTCCAAATTTCTTCAAAATCTCATCTCCGACCAGATGACCGAAATTATCATTCACCCGCTTAAAATTATCAAAGTCAATGATCATTAAAACGCCCTGGCCTTCCTCATCACGACTGACTAAATACGACTTTACCTCTCGTTCAAAAGAAACCTTGTTAAACAGACCGGTCAAAAGATCCCTGCTGCCCTCATCTTTTAACACACGCTTATCATACGCGCTATTGGTATGATCGCATAAAATATTCCAGTAGGAATACACAGAAACCGCCAGTGCCGCCAGACAAATACAGCACCCCTCCGGAAGCATGGCAGGTCCCCTCAGAAAAATATTTTCTGCGAGATATACGACAAAAATCCCCGCCTCCATTCCTATAAACACCGCAAAAAAGTCAATATAAAATGCGGGAATTGCCAAAAACATGAGCGGAGCCAGTATCGTCGGACTTTTCGGATAGGTAATCCCGTCTATGTAAACGACAAGCCCGGAAAGGAGCAAAAAGAAAACAAACGCAAATATCCTGACAACACCAAGTGGAACCCCCTCCGGCTTTCTGCGAAACAGATCGGTCACCTTCCATACTGCGATCAAATAGAGCGGCACCAGAAAATAGGACACATGAAGCTCAAAATTCTTTACCATCACATAGGAAAAGATCAAAAACAAAAAATATATGACCGCAAAAAAGTAAATCAGCTTTTGCAGCTTTTCTACATTCTGCAAGGCAATCTCCGGTTTATATGCCGAGATATAATAAACCGTATCGTCATGACGATCCCCGAAATTTTCTCCAAACTCTCCCATATCAACTCTCACTTTCCTGTTCCTTTATTCAGTCCGTTCCATACTCTCCCTGTCCTGCTTATTTATTCCGGCCACTTGATTTCCTTGATATTCGGATACCTCTCTTTAATCGCCGTCTCAAAAGCAGTTTTTGCCTCATCCAGCGAAATATTTCCGAGGAAATAGTCCCCGAAGGAGTAGATCATATCAAGCGTACAGCCCTGATCATAGGCACAGATGTTCTGAAAATTAATGGTCGGTGCCACCTCATTGAACAGGGCAACATGATTCTGTCCGCCTAAGAAATCAGAACCGCTCTTCGGATCGTTTGCAATCTCTGTCATCGCCTCTGAATTATTTACAAAAGTATTCACATCCTGCGAAATCTTTTTCATAATGTCCTTATTACAAGTCAGTGCAAGCAAAAGGTCTTTGATATGCTCCGGATTATCGGTATTCTTCGCTACAACGAGCCAGGAGGCACCCCAGTAGAACGGCTGTGGTCCTTTGCATACCGCCCAGTCACCAAAGCCTTCCTCACCGGCATTTCCAACAAGCGTAAAATTAATCCCCCATGTAGAATAGAAGAAGCCAAATACCTTCGCATCAGCCGCCTGATCCTTCATCCAGTCCTCGGTAAATACGTTCGTGGACTTATGATTATAACCGGCATCGGTATATTCCTTTGTCATCTTGATCCACTTCATGATCGACGGATCCACCTCAACGGTCTGATTATCCGATACCCACGGCTTGGACATATTATTGGAGAATACACGATACGCATCCGCAAAGCCGGAAAGCATATAATAGCCCTTCTCCTTTGCCTTTTTAGCTGCCTCGTCAAATTTATCCCAATCAGAAAGCATTTCCTGTACCTTGTCCGGATCATCGGTTCCGAGTACATCCTTTGCGATCGACCTCCTGTATGCGAAAAGTCCCGGAGCCACCTCCACGGAAGCACCACAGACCTTTCCGTCTACCGTAATAGCCTCCTTGGTATTTGGGTACTGTCCCGCCATATCTTCTTCTGTGATTCCGATATCCGACAGCGGCACACAGACTCCCGAATCCAGATATTTCTTCATGTAATCCCCTTCCAAATCGATGATATCGATGCGTTCATCCGGCTCTGCCGTGTCCTGCTTTTTTAGCATCTCATCCAGCTTCGTCTGAAATACCTCGGAAGCATTCACGATCCAGTGAATCTTCGTGCCATCCTTCAAAAAGGTATCCTCTCCGTCCTTCGAAACACTCTCCACCTCCGGATAATAGTTATTTACAAAATTTTTCATCGTATCCTGATAGACACAGATATTGATGACCTTTCCCTCCTTAGAGGTATCCGCCTTCGGCAGATCAGAAGCTGTTTTTTTCTCCCCTCCGCAGCCGGTGCATAAAGCCATTGTCATCATTCCCATAAAAAGCAAGCTAAGTAATTTTTTTCTCATATCCCATTTCCTCCTCATTATTGAAAATCCCGAATTTTCTGCTGTTGTTCACAGGCTTTTTCCCAACATTTTCCATATAGAAAATTATATCCCATAATATCTTCTATGAATATCAAATTCATGTACTGTTTTTTGCTGTTATTAACGCAAATGTCAAATTTATGACATTTGCGTATTGTTACAATATAGAGCGGCTATACTCTGTCAGCATAGCCGCCCTATCAGGCAAATTATTATTATAAAGGAGATTTTAATTTATCTCTATTCTGTCACCTTCACCAAAGAGATATCAGATATTACAATCGTAGATGCCGGTGTATCTGTCGTAACCGCCTGACCTGTACTCCAGTCTGTAATCTTTCCGAGCGCAAATCTCAAACGAACATTTGCTGCTGCCGGGTCAGATAAATTTGCCGGTGTAAACTCAATCGTCTGCTCTCTCAGTTCACTTGTTAAAGCAAGTTTACCATCTCCGCCATACCATGAACTGCCGTCCGGTGTCTGGAAAGCGACATTGATTGTTCTGTCTGCGGTAGAAGATGCTTTGAAGGTCAGTCTGTATTTCGCATCCTTTTCCAGTGTCAGACCATCATACTGAAGTGCTGCTGCATAATCTGCTGCTCCCACATCGGTAAGCGGAAATGTTGCCACACCATTTTCCAATGTAATATTTGCATTATCTGCATCAGCTGCCGCGTATGCATTCCAGCCTTCTCTGCCATTTGCAAAATCAGCATTCTTTAACATATTCTTTCCTGCTTCTATTTCCGGAATCTCCACCTCAGGAATGTTTGCCTCTTCCTTGCTGATCTCGGTCAGTGAGATATCATCCACCCAGATTGTATGATGTGCTGTAATTCTCTCGTCAATCTTACCGAAAGCGAAGCCGAATCTTGCTGCCGGATCGGTCTCATTCTTCATCTCGAAGTCAACCGTAAAGGTCTTGTATTCACCCGTAAGTGCTGCCTTTAATGTTTCGAAATACGGTGTCCAGTCGTTATCTGTTGTACCACAGTGCTGGATTGCAGCCGTGATATTTCTGTCTAAGTTTGATTTTGCCTTGAACTGCAGACGGTAGAATTTACCCTTTTCTACATTTACGCCGTCCTGGAAAAGCTGTACATGCCAGTCAGCATCACCAGTATCATCAATCGTAATCGAGAAGGAATTTTCCTCACCGTCCTGTGCATCAATGATATACTCTGCTTTTGCTGCATCGTAGGTGTACTGTGTGAAACCACTCATTCCCGCATTAAAGGAACCGTTCTTGATCAGCGCATCCTCTACAATTTTTACATCATCGACATAATAGGTACCCGGTGCCGTAAAGATCAGGGAAAGGTCTGCATCCTTCTGTTCAATGTTCTTGTCTAATACCATCTTTGCCGTAAAGGTCTGCTCATCCTTTGTCAATGCGTTTGTAAATTCCTTACCTGCAAACTTCAAAGTAAAGGATTTGTCATCTGCTCCCGCATTATCCTTGGAAGCCTTGTAGGAAACCTCGTAGGTTCCTGCCGAAGTCAATCCCAGATCGCTCTGTCCGATTACAAGCGGCTTATCTGCGCTTGTACCTGCCGGAGCTACTACCTTTAATTTACGAACTAAATTTTCGTTTGTTACAGATACATTTGCCTTATCAGCGTCTGCAATCTCCCAAAAACCAAGTCTTGCATCACCCTCGTCAAATTCTCCGTTGTATACAAAGTTTCCGTCAGCGCGTACACTCTTTGCTTCCTGAACATCATCTGCCGTCTTTTTCAGTACAACATTGCTGATTTCGATATCTGCCGTGGAACCGAAGTTACCCATATTAAAGTCTAATCTTCCGTTCGGATCGGAATCGGCACGAACCGTAAAGTTATATGTGTAAGTCTGCTTCTTCGTTGTCAGGTCTACGATCTGACCTGGAAGATACGGAATCCAGCCCTGATCCGGTCCCTGGATTGCTACCTTCATCTGTCTATCGGCAGTCGCCTTTGCATCAAAGGAAAGTGTATAGCTTGCATCCTTTTTCATCGGAAGGTCTGCCTGTACGAGCTGTACGCTGTAATCTACCGCACCCTCGTTTTTGGTCTTGATCGTAACAGCTCCATCTTTGATTTCTGCGCTTGCATCACCGCTCTGCTGCTGCATATATACCCAGCCGGTCTCATCATCAAGAGCCTCTGCCTTAGCAAAATCACCGTTTACAATATAGTTTCCGTTTGCATCCGGCTCACGAAGTGTTACGTTTTCTGTATCCGGCTTTGTTACATTCTCATCGTAGCTGTCTTTCTGGTATGCCTTTACATAATCGATTGCAAATGCTGCATTCTCAAAATCCGTCGTGTCATCTGTCATGCCAACCCAGCTTCCGCCGACTGCCAGATTTAAGATCATGTAGAACGGCTGATCGAACGGTGCCGGATAAGTTCTTGTTCCTTTTCCTTCTACTGCGGAATACCAGTTATTTTCCTCATGATACTTAATTCCGTCTACATACCATGAAATTTTACCTGGTTCCCACTCTACATCATAGACATGATATTCATCAGAGAAATCCTTCTCTCCGGCTTTTGTCACATAAGTACCCTGTGACTGCTTATGTGGAGCACCGAAGTGAAGACTTCCGTATAGCTTGTTGGTTTCCTGTCCCATAACCTCCATGATATCGATTTCACCACATTTTGGCCACTGTCCGTAGAAGTTCTCGTCTGTAGGCATCATCCAGAATGCCGGAAGATATCCCTGTCCTTTTGGAACCTTACATCTTGCTTCAAAAATACCGTATTTGAAATCATGCTTATTCTGTGTGTTGACACGGCCTGAGGTGTAAGTAGTCACCCCGTTCTCCGTCTTTTTGATCGGTTTTAAGATAAGAGAACCGTCTTTAATATAAATATTCTCCTCAGAATCCGGATAAGACTGCTGTTCGGAGTTTACCCAGCCTGCCTCATGAACCTCCACATTCCAATCATCACGGTTTAACTTCGTACCGTTAAAATCATCATGCCATTTTTCCGTGTATCCTGTCATATCCAGTGTTTCCACGGACGGCTCTGCCGACGGTGTTGTCGGTGGTGTCTGCGGATTCTTTACCGTTACCTTAAAGGTTACTTTTTTCTTTTTGTTCGCCTTACTGGTTACGGTAATCTTCGCCGTTCCTTTTTTCTTTGCTTTTAATTTTCCTTTTGCACTCACGGAAACAACCGACTTCTTTGAGCTTTTGAATGTCACCTTCTTGCTGACCTTTCCGGTCGTTTTCACCTTTACCTTTACCGTAAAGGTCTTACCCTTTGTCAAAGTAAGCTTTTTCTTTTTGACATTTGTAACCTTTACTGATTTTACTTTGCCTTTTTTCGCCGCCTGCGCCTGATCCGCAGGAGCCACTGAAATCACCAGTGCTGCTGCAGTCACCGCTGCCACAACCTTTTTCCACGCATTTTTTCTCATGCACTCTTCCTCCTTCTTCATGCTCCGGTCAGGATAAGGAGCTATAAACTCCTGTCTGACCTGTTGTTACTGTTTGATTATGTGACCATGATAATACAGAAGTTTTCTTTTCTATATCAAAAAAAGTGCATAAAAATCATTTTCATGACCTGAATGATTTTTTACCGGAAGCTGCGCTTTAAAAAATTCACCAGACCGTTTTTCCACACCGGATCACTGTGCGTTCCCTTCGGATATAAGTACCAGATATGCTCCACTCCGTTCTGAAGCAGAGTCATATGATAGTTATACGGATTCTCTCCCACCGTACTGTCATTCGTACCGGTGCATACAAGCACGACCTTCGGGGCAAAGCTCCATCCATTTACATTAAGCACACTCTGATCTAAGGACGGAGCTGCCGAAAAGGAGCCGATATAATTAAAATGCTCCCTGATGGAAAATCCCAGACTCAGCGCCTCCATTCCTCCCATAGAAAGACCGCATACCCCGGTATCCTCTGCCTTCGCAGAAATGCTGTAATGCGCCTTGATATACGGCTCTAAATCCTGTAAAAATTCCTGTTCAAAATCCGTATATGCTTTGATGTTTTCTGCGCTTAATGTATTTTTATTCACCCCATCCTTTGGTATCACACTCGGTAAGACTGCGATAAAAGGAACCACCTCTCCGCTTGCGATCATGTTGCTTAAAATATTGTTTAAAGACATCGAATACCACTGATCCCTCGTGCATCCAATTCCGTGAATCATATACAGAACCGGATACTCTTTCTCTGCCGAATACCCCGCCGGCAGATATACATAAGCTTCCCTCTCTCCTCCGACTACCTTTGATGTATAGTGAATATCTTCTATCGTCCCCAAACCTGTTCCCTCTCCTGCTTTCGTATAATCCTTCATATCAATCTGAAAATACCTGTTAAAATCCTCCTCTGTCCCGCTCTTTTCACCTGCTTCCCAGATCACCTGCGGCTCCGGCACCTTTAATGCCGGCTCCCCGGTCGGCTTCGGCGTCTGATTTACAGTCTCCTTCGCCAAAACGATTACCTTACAGCTATATTTCTTTTTCTTTACAGTAGCTGTAATTTTCGTCGTTCCCTTTTTCTTTGCCGTCACCACTCCTTTCTTGCTTACCGTGGCGATCTTACTGTCTTTGCTTTTCCATGTAACATTTTTTGCGTGATAAAGCTTTAATGTTTTCTTTTCCCCGACCTTCAGCGTCAGCTTTGTCCTGCTTAACTTCACTTTCTGGCCTGCATAGCTGCTTTGTACACCTGACATCGCTATCGACAGTACAAAAACTAAAAGGACGGCAATGCCTCGCTTCACCTTTACAACATATCTGCTCATAGCCTTCTTTCCTTTCTCCCCGTTCTTTTACGAGGTAAAAAATAATTACACCAAATGACAAATCAGTTTTGTCATTCACTATAAAACTACATTTTTTCGCAGCATAACTCCCGCTGTATTCATTTCTGTTTTGGCAGGATAAGCTTTGACTTTTTCATATATTCATGATACCATCTTCTCAAAAATATCACAGAAAAGAAATCGACAAAAATATATGTTTTAGCGACTTTTGACAAAAAGCCGTATCTTTTGGTTTGAAGGAAAAAACAAAGAGGAGACAAACTTATGTATGATGATAAAATTGAGAAGATTTTTCTGGTAAAAGATCTAAAGAATACACAACTTCCGAAGGAGATACTTTCCGGCAGCGTATCTGTCCCCGCACCGAACTCTCATTTCAGAAGAATCCCAAAGGAATGGATTCTGTATATCATTACGGAAGGGACAATGAAGATAAAGGAAGATGACAAAATCTATACCTTAACTGCAGGAGATGCCTTTTTCCTCTCCCCCGGCCGCTGCCATAGCGGTATCCGTGTAAACGATTCCATCTCATACAGCTATGTTCACTTTCAATGGGAAGGTCTTCATGAAACTCTTCTTTCCGAAAAAGATCTTCTTTCTTTGATCAAAAAAAGTCAGGAAGAAAAATTAAGTTTTCTTCCTGACCAAAACGACTTTGACTATCTGGTTCTGCCAAAACACACAACACTTCTCCCTCACTATTTTTCAGATATCAAACAAATCATGAATAAATTACTTTCCAAAAACGACTCGCTCCTCGCATGGCATTCCCATATCAAAAACGCTCTCCTGCATCTGCTCCTACTTCTTATATCCCGATCCGAAGAGCAAAAAAGGACACAAGAGCTGGACATTGTTCCGTTCGTTCCGAAATTACTGACTTATCTGGTACAGCATACCGGTGAAAAAATAAGCAGCAGCACTCTTGAAAAAGAATTTCATATGAATTTCGATCATATGAACCGGAAATTTAAGGAAAGCACCGGAAAAACAATCTTCCGTTATCTGCAGGAATACAGGATTTCCGAAGCGAAAAAGCTCTTAAAGACCAGTCAGCTCAATGTTTCTGAAATTGCCGAAAGCCTCGGCTACTGCAATGCTTTCTACTTCTCCAAGGTGTTTAAAAGCATCGAACAGATATCACCCGGCGAATACCGGAAAAAATACCGGTAATCCACTCACAGATTCTCAATACTGGTACTTCTCAATCTTTTCATTCAGTTCTACAGACTGCAATACATTTTCTGCCGAGCCTTCCTCCAGATTTCTCATCTGCTCAGAGATATCGGCAGAAGATGCACTCAAATGGCTGACCTCTTCTGCACTGTCACCCACGGCAGCACTGATTTCCCGGATACTGTGATTGATATCCTCCACAATATGGCTGATCTTTTCGCTTCCTGTCTTAATTCCCTTCATACTTCTCTGGATATCCTGCATCGTCTTTCCGTATTCATCACCTACGCTGACAAATACATCATAATCCGCCACAACCTCCTCCGTCATAAATTCACTCATCATCGAACTCTGCTCAGACAGCCTCTCCACAGATTCCATGGCAAGACGGCTGACTTCATTGATTTCCTCCACGGAGGTGGAAATCGTATTACTTAAATTCTCTACCTCCATAGCAACAACCGCAAAACCGCGCCCTTGCTCTCCGGCTCTCGCTGCTTCAATCTGCGCATTCAGACTGAGCATTTTCGTCTTGGCAGCAATGCTGTTAATCTCATCTGCAATATCCTTGACACGCTCAATGACCTTTGCTTCCTCTGTCGCGGCAAGCACCTCTTCCTTGATATGCTCAATCTCACCGATTGCCTTGCTTCTGTGCTCCCTTGCCAGACTTGCGGATTCATTTGCATTTTTATTCGCCGCACTGGTCTTTTCCTCTACCGCATCTACCTCATTTGCAAATGCCATAATCTGCGCAGAAGTATTCTCCAGATGTGAGCTTACCGTATCACTGCTTGCACTGCACTCCTCCATATTCGTGCTGATTGCGGCAATCCCATCATTAATATCGATAATGGTATTGGCATTTTCCTCAAGCTTCTTCTGAAAATTCTCTCCGGAGCGTGCCACTCCCTGTGAAGTATCTGCCACTCCCCGGATCAGGCTCCGCATCTGTTCCATCAATGTATTGATACGATCTGCAATCTGTTCAAATTCATCTCCGCTTTTGATATCGATTTTCCGGCAGAGATCACCGGAACCATCAGTCAGATCACTTAACTTCTCATCTAAAATTTCAAACTCCTTGCGAAGCATGCGGCTGACTGCTAACAAAAGGATAATAGAAACTGCAAAAACCACCAGACAGATAACTAAAATAAAAATCAACACCAGTCTGACCTGTTCATTCACCCATTCCATACTGATATCCACAGAAACCACACCAACCACCTTATCCCCGTTATGTATCGGAGCGCAGGCACTTAAATGAACGCCCCATTCATCAGTATAAGGCTTTTCATTTGCCGCTGCCTCTCCATTCATTGCAATAGGAAAGGCATCTCCCTCATCATCACCAAATGGCTCGTCGATCGCTGCTGGCTCCTCCGGATCGGAATCGACCACGAAAACCACCTTGCCCTCTCCATTTCTTCTCGAAGAATAGACATACTCCACACCGCTGTTATCCCGAAAAACGCTCAGCTCATCAATAATCTTCTGATACCCTTCTGTCCCCTCATCTCCGGCTTTCAGATTTTCAAAAATTTCTCCATCTACAGATGCCGCCGCAGTGCTTGCAATATTTTTCGTATTCTCCTTGATCTGAGCGATCAAAAGCGACTTTGTCCTTTGATATAAAAAGCCTCCCAAAGCCACATCGCTGATGACCAGAATGACCGCCACCATGATAAAAATTTTTTTCGCAACTCCTAACCTTCTTACTTTCATATCAATTTATCCCTCTCTTTCTGTTATTCTTGTACACTTTCCAAATATTCATCTTCTGTCTTCGTAAATCTTCTGATCAAAAGAAGAGTAACTACCATTTTTCTTCATGTACCTTCTGTCCCTTTCTCTTCATTCTTCCCCAACCACAGTATTCGAAACACCTGCTCTGCTGTATCCGCAAGGTTTCTTTTCGCTGCTTCCGCCTCCATCGCCTCCGCTTCCGTGCAGATGCCCCTTACGACCGGAAAATAAGCTAAAATCCCCCGTTCCAGACATTCTTCTGCTCCGCCTCCGATACTTCCCGCCAGAGCGATCACCGGCTTATCATACTTCTTTGCAAGCCCGGCAATTCCTATCGGAACCTTGCCGCTCAGGGTTTGGCTGTCTAACCTTCCCTCACCGGTGATCACCAGATCCGCTGCCTGTATCTTCCCTTCTAAACCGCTTCCCTTCATGATCAGGTCTGCCCCGGAAACAAGTTTTCCGCGTAAAAAGGTCTGAAATGCAAAACCCATTCCTCCCGCTGCGCCCGCCCCTCTTTTATCCCGGTCAGCAAACAGATTGACTTCCTTCGCAAGCTCCGAATATTTTTTCAGCCATTCGTCCATTGCAATAATATCCGCAGCCCTCGCGCCCTTTCCCGGCGCAAAAACAAAGCTGCATCCATTCATGCCGCACAATGGATTTGCCACATCACAGGCAATCTGGAATTTACAATCCCGGAGCACCGGCGGCATATCCTTGATATCGATCTTTACTAAATCCTTTAATCCCTCTGCCCCTCTTGCGATTTCCGTTCCGTCTCTTTTAAAAAAATGAATCCCGAGTGCCTGTAACATTCCGGCACCGCCATCGTTTGTAGCACTGCCTCCGATTCCGATGATAAATCTTCTGCATCCACGACGTATGGCATCCATAATGACCTCCCCTACACCATAGGTAGTCGTATGCATCGGATTTCTCTTTTCCTTCGGCACTAAAATAAGACCTGCCGCTCCCGCCATCTCAATCACTGCAGTCTTCCTATCTTTAATCAGGATATATTCACAATTTACCGGATCACCTAACGGTCCCGTCACCCGCACTGTTACCGGACTACCGCCCAGTCCTGCCGCCAGCGCATGAACAGTCCCCTCACCGCCATCTGCCACCTGGCAGACCAGAACATCCGCATCCGGATATACTCTTTTAATCCCTTCCTTCACGGCATTTCCTGCTTCCATGGAGCTTAGGCTGCCCTTGAAGGAATCCATCGCAACTAAAACATTCATATATTCCTCCCGCATCTCATAACCTTCATATTATAACACATTTTTTCCATTCTACACATCTTTTTGCAAAAACTATTTAAAAAATTCTGTGTCAAACGATCAAAAATTTCATTTCTGATGTATGGGATGTTTTGGATGTTTTGGATGCCTTGGATATTTTAGAAAATCTTCCCAGTTGCTTTTCTCGAACAAATGTTCTATAATATGAATAGTTCAAAAGAAAGGAGGCCGCTGTCCATGACTCATCAGCAAAAAAATCTCAGCGCCGGAGAGCATATTTATATTGCCATTGACCTGAAATCCTTTTATGCCTCCGTAGAATGTGCCGAAAGAGGGCTGGATCCTCTTCTTACCCATCTGGTCGTGGCAGATGCCTCACGGACGCCAAAAACCATCTGCCTTGCTGTTTCGCCATCCTTAAAAGCATACGGTATCCCCGGCCGCCCAAGGCTTTTTGAAGTGATCGGTAAGGTAAAAGAAATCAATGCGAACCGCAGAACACAGGCTCCCGACTGCAGATTTACGGGCAGCTCTTTCTGGGAACCGGAGTTAAAAAGCAGACCGGATCTGGAGCTTTCCTTCCTTACCGCTGTTCCCCGCATGGCGCTTTATATCAAATACAGCACGGAAATCTATAAAACTTATTTAAAATATATCTCACCTGAGGATATTTTTGTCTATTCGATCGATGAGGTCTTTATCGATGCCACGCCCTACCTGAAGACCTATGGCATGACTGCCCCCGCCCTTGCGATGACCATGATACAGGACGTCCTTTCTGCAACCGGCATCACGGCAACGGCGGGAATCGGCACAAACCTCTATCTTAGCAAGGTGGCAATGGATATCGTAGCGAAACACATCCCCGCAAATAAGGACGGTGTCCGGATTGCCTCCCTGAATGAGCTTACCTATCGCAGACTTCTCTGGTCACACAGACCGATCACGGATTTCTGGCGTGTCGGGCACGGATATGCAAAAAAATTAGCCAACTATCAAATCTATACCATGGGCGATATCGCACGCTGCTCGATCGGAAAGCAAAATGATTTTTATAATGAGGCACTTTTATATAAGCTTTTTGGAGTGAATGCAGAGCTTTTGATCGATCATGCATGGGGCTATGAGCCCTGCACCATCGACCTGATCAGGCAGTACACACCGGAAAACAACAGCTTAAGCGAAGGGCAGGTCCTTACCCGTCCTTATAAAACAGAAGAGGCCAGACTCATTGTACAGGAAATGACCGACCTTTTAGTATTAAAGCTTGTCGAAAAGGGACTGGTCACAGACAAGCTTGTCCTTCATATCGGCTATGATGCTGAAAGTCTCTCTGATCCTTCGGCGAGAGACTCCTATCATGGCGAGATAAAAACTGACCGCTATGGACGCTCTGTCCCAAAACATGCCCACGGAACGACAACCCTCGACTTTTCCTGTTCCTCGCATACACTTCTGATACAGGCAATGCTAGACCTTTATGACCGGATCGTCAATCCGCTGTTTCTCGTCAGAAGGATTACTGTCTGTGCCTGTCATGTCATCACGGAAGCACAGAGTCAAAATGCCGGCATTTACAGACAGCTTTCTCTCTTTGATACAGAAGCTTCTATAGAAGACGATACCCTGAAAAACCAACTGAAACGGGAACGGAAATTGCAGAAGGCAGTCATAGAAATTCATAAAAAATACGGAAAAAATGCCCTCCTAAAGGGCATGAATTTATTAGACAGCGCAACAACCAGAACACGCAACGAACAGATTGGAGGCCACCATGCATGATCCTGAAAACCACAAGTACGATGATATGTTTTTCCTGCCTCACCATGTATCAGAAACCCGTCCGCAAATGCCCCTATTAAAGCGCGCTGCGCAGTTTGCCCCGTTTGCCGCGCTAAGCGGATATGAAGAAGCAATCAAAGAGGCTTCAGAGATTGCCTCCAAAGCCCCGGAACCTTCTAAAAAATCTTAAATTTTATTTTTCGTCGTCTTTCTTAAAAAAACCGTTTTTAATATCATTAATATCATAATACTCCTCATCCGGCGCAAGCACAGGCACCTCAAATTCCCAAATGCTGTCTGCATCGATTACAGTCGGTTCTTTCTTGTCAATGGTATTATCTGTAAACAAAAGTCCCTGAAACTTTAGTTTCAAGGTAGTATCATACCAGCTTCCCTCTCCCTCAGCCAGACCAAAGGACATTTTTACATAAGTGATTCCCTTTTCCGGATCCCAAAAAACAGAATCCCACGCTCCTTTTTCTTTAGAACTTTTCTTCTCAGGAAGATCTGCATATGTCCAGTTAGAGGTTGAAACCTTTTTTTCATTTTGAAAAAATTCCATTTTTCCCAGATCAAAGCCCAACGGGTACTTTAATGGACACATTTCCTTCGGTGCCCGCAGCTCCATCCATACATAACACTCTTTCTCTGTGGGCATAACTCTTGTAATCTCTGCTGCAAACCCGTTATGCTCTACCAGAATATGCGGAGTCTGCAGCCTTCTTGCCTCCTGCAGTTCCCTGTCATCTTGTCCCATCAGCCCAAAATAAGAACGAAACGCTTCATTCACATCATAATGAAAAACATACTTTGCAACTGCAGATGTACTTCCCACTAAAACGACAAGTCCCAGCACGGCAGCAGTGGCGAATCGGAACGACATTTTCCTTCTCCTTTTTTGATTTTCCGGCTGCAAAATTCCCTGCCTTGCAGAACTGCCACTGTGCCCGGAGGCTTCCATGTCCGAAGACATTTCATACATTTTTACTAAATCTTCCTGAATCTCCTTTTTCTTTTCCTCCTCCATACGGACTTCATCCAAAGCTCTATAGATTTTATTCATAATACTTCACCCTTTCCGTTTAGCTATTTGTTATACCAGTTTCTTTCTTAATAATTCTTTTGCCTTACTGAGCCTTGAGTGGAGTGTGGAAGCATTCTTTCCGAGAAATCTTGCAATCTCTTCCACAGAATACCCCTCATAATAGTGAAGATAGACAAGCTCCTTATATTTTTCCGGCAAAGCAAGCACCGCCTCTAACACTTCGCTGTTTTCCATATCCTCTTCCTCACCGGAAAGCAGGAAAAACACGTCATCATTTACTCTGTTTTTATTCCAGAACTCTTTCTGCATATTTTTACAGATATTTCCCGCCACGGCAAAGAGCCAGGCTTTCGCATGCTCTTCATTCTCAAAACACTTCTCACTCTGTATCAGGCGGATAAAGGTTTCCTGTACCGCATCATACACATCCTGCCTGTTCTTCAGTCTTAGAAAGCAGATTCGAAAAACCATATCCCCGTAAAGCTCATAATATCTTAATGTTTCCTCCTGCGCGCGCATGTTTTTCCCTCCTTTCACTAGAAATACAACCGGGAAGGGTGAAATGTCCATTTATTTAAAAAAATGAATAAATAAATTCCAAATACATCTGTGTGCATCTAATTTGTTCTGTAATAAGAAATTCCTATTACAGAACAAACCGCCATGCAGCAATCTGCATGGCAGCCCATATTCTTATAATTATATTATTTTGCTTCCAGATCCACAAACACCCTCTGTCCGCTATAATATCCCTGTCCAAGCTCCAGACAGATTTTATCAACCATATCCTCGTCTACCACATAGGTAAAATGATAAGTAACCTCCTCTCCTCTTTTTAATTCGCCTTTTTCTATATCTTTTAAAAGAAATCCCTTTCCACCGGATGACTCCTTAAAGTAGCATGGACTTCCATCCGTGCGGATCCACCTGACAAGCTTTGGTCTGTTATAATGCTCCTCGTCCTCATAGAAATCAAAGACATCCTTATACTGTCCATCCTGCTTTTCAAAAAAGCTCATGGAAGGTGCCTGGAAGCACCATGCCAGGTCAGATTTTTTATCTGCTTTCACCTTCATGGTCACGGAAACTGCCTTTAGCTGTACTCTTTCCGTATCGGTCACAGAGCGTTCTGCTTCAGAAATACCATCTCCTGTCTTCACCTGTTCTCTGAGATAGGATTTTAAAGAACCATCCTTTTTCCACAAAACCGACTCCTTTTTAAAAGGAAGTGCAGATGCCGGATTACTTTCCAAATATTCCTTCGGATCCAACTCCAAGCACTCCCAGTTAAAATTTTTACGATTGACTTTCGGAAGCTGATCACTCACCTTTACCTCTTTGACCTGATAGGTAAAGCCGCCATATTCCACGATATCTGACACAGGATGTACCGTAATGTCCTCCTTCTCCGTGTCATCCTCCACATCGTAATCATCGTTATACAGCCAGTAGTTACTAAAATACTCATACCGGCTTGCATGTTCCTTATCGCTCTCCTCTACCTTTATCTTTTCCGCAAGAGAGATCATCCCCTTTTCATCCAGTCCGTCCATGCCGTGCAGATCAATGATATAACCATATTCATCATAGAAAAGAAAGACATGAATCGCATAAGATGTTTTTTCTTCTGTCCGATATCTTGTACCTTTAAGCCCGTTTGCCACGCATACGAAAGCTTTGTGCCCGTTTATCGTAACCTCCTTCATGGAATCCTGATCATACAGCGTGAAACGGGAATGCTCTTCCGTATCAACATAAAGCACATCATAATAAAAATCCTTTCCTGCAGCAAAGCCGGATTTATGCCTGTAGTTATAAGTACCGTTGCTCCCCTCTGCTATTTTTGTGAATTTCTTTTCCACATGCTTTTCATCACTGTCTCCCTCATAATAATAATATCCCCATTCATCCGTATCCTCTGTCGTATACTCCTCTCCAAAATCCGCCGTAATCCTGATATACTTTCTTTCTTTCGCAGAGGTATTCTGCAGCGCTCCATCCGTCTTTCCGGTTCCCGGTGTTCCGGAAGCTTTTGTTTCGGTCATGTTCTCTGCACTCTTCTTCAAGGTTTCCTGCACAGCATCCTCTGCATCCATCTGATTTTTCATAAAAGAAAAGCAAAGCCTGTAGATATCATTTACATACTTCTCATAAACTCTCGTAAATTCCTCTTCCCGTTCATCATCGCCGGCATATGACAAAGAACCTTCCAGTTTACCGATATAATTCAACTCTTCACCTCCCCGCTTTCTGTTTTAAGGTGCCACCTACTATAGATACAACTCTACAGGCTGATGTGATGAAAAAAATTGAAAAAACTGCTATGCTTTTTCATAACAGTTTTTCAAATCTTTTTTATTATTTAAAATATAACAGGCAAACCCGCTTTAGATTTCCTTCTTTTCCGGATTTTAATATGAGCCATTCAAAAGATTCCGGTAGAAATAATTTAATATTTTTCCTTTGTAATGCCAAATGATAAAGATTAGACATTTCCGGTCCGATTGCAGCACCATCTGCTACAACACATGTCTCTTCTCTACATTCCTTAATCTTATCAAAAATTTTTGTTTTTCCTCCTGCACTCTCGCAAAGAATCCCACGCTTCTTTCCTGCTTCTTCAAAAAACTCATATCCTGCATTAGAATCCTCGGTAATAATTTTTGATGGTTTTACAGGCATATTTTTTGTATCGGAATAAATATGGTACGATTCTCCCAGATTTGATACCTGCCTGAGCATTTCAATCAGAGTTGTTTTTCCGGTTGCACTATCTCCCTGAATAATCGTAATATTTCTTTTTATTTCAAATTCATAATGCAGTCTTCTGTTTTTAACAACTACCTTATGCTTTCCTTTCATAACTCACCTCTGTCAAACATACTCACCGGCAATCTCCACAAATTCTGCCATATTATGAACCACTGTTCCGGTATTTGCAATCCTTGCCTCAAAACCACCTGTTCCAAAATCCATGATATGTCTCAAATTTATCGCCAAATCCTTTTGCCCGCTGATTTTCAAAATCCATTTTGCACAGTTATCTCCACATACTGACGCATTGAATATCCTTCCACTTTCATCAAAAGCCATCAACATAAGTGTTTTAACTCCTCCGGACAGCTCTTTTGTGGAAATCGGTCCGAGAACCGGACTTTCTATCAAATGAGCTCCTACTACTTCAGAACCATCCACATCCTTTATCATGGCAACAGAAAGAGGATCTGTGATCCATTCATCCTCATACACATTATCAAAAAAGGTTGTCGGATGGTAAATTGCTTCATCCATATCTCCTAAATAAATATTCAACATATTAATCTTTCCTTTTCATTTCTTCTTTGCTAAAACACATGGAGCCGACAGACGACATGATATTATAATAGAATTTTTAAATTTCTTTGTCAATAAGCTTTCACTATACAAAAAGGAGTGTTTTTTTCTAACCCTCTACCAACTCTCAAGCCTCTTCAGCACCCCATTCACAATATAATCCCCGATATACTCCACCTGTATCTCCATATCATCGATCAGGCTGAGCACGCTGCTGTTTCCTCTAAAGTTATACCAGTTTTTGAAATTTAATAATTCACCATTTGTATTCTCTATCTTTACCCAATAAGACTCTGCAGTTCCATAATGCATATCACGAATATCCAGTTTTCTTACCTTTTCCGTACATCTGTCAAAAAAATCTCTGTCCTTCTTTTTCATAAAGTCAAGCAGCACATCTTCCTCATTGCCATTTCTCTTTTTGCGATCAAAGCCAAATCCCATATAAAAGTAATCACCTAATTCAACATAGAAAAAGAACCGATATTCCATCGTACCAATCTGCTTTCTGTCAAGCACGGTATAAAATCCGGGATAAATTCTCTTATATCCCCTAAAATATTCCTTTATGTCTTCACCACCCGCATTATACAGCTCCCACTCCCGCTTCGTATGCTCTTTCACATATTCCAAAAGCTTTTCTATAAAGCTCTGCAAAAGCTCCGACACAAGTTCCTCTAAGCCCTCACAAAGCTCTATCACAGCAAATGCATCCTTCGAATCCTGAATCAAATCCTTCATAGAAGCCTCCCTTTTTCCCGTCACGATCCGCTTCACCGTCCCCATATACTGATGAATGTAGGAATACCGATAGCTCCCCTGCTCTGTATGTACAAGGCACTCTTTCAGCCATGATAAAATCTCCCTCTCAAAGCTGATACAATGTAACCTATCTGCATCTAAGCCGCCCACGCTCTGCTTCTCCGGCTCTTTTCCGTCCGGTGTCAGATAATATAAGCCGTATTCCTTGCGGCGGCTCTTTAAAAACCGCTCATACCGCTCAAGCTGATGACTTCCGTCTCCATTCCCGATCTTCATTTCAATCGCTATTACATAATCAGAGGACTCTATGACAAAATCAATCCGTCCCCTGTCAAAGGTCCGCTCCCTGTAAACGATCCATTTTTCTTCCTGCAAATAACACTCAGGCACTCCAATCTCCCTAAGAAAAAGGAACAAATAACTGTCCGTAAATTTACCCCCGGACGATCTTTGCAATAAATATGCCAAAAGCCTGGAATGCGTATGCGTTTCATCCTTTTCACGACGGAGCACCGCTAAAATCGTATCCCGCTCCGAATCCGCCGCCATCTGCTCAAGATATCTTTCTCCCGCCTTTTTTAATAGCCTTTCTTTCTCCATCCTTCGTTCACGACCTCTTTCGTTTTATGTGATCTGCTTTCTCCATGTGATTAAGTATAACACCCCGTCCTGATTCTTTCAATCGGAAGATAACACGCATTATCTCCTTCAAATGTTGCAAGTAAATTGGGAGTTAGCGAAAAATTTTTATTGATTTTTCTCAGACACTATATTATAATAAATACAGAAAGAGCAACCGCCCACAAGGTGGGTTAGCTCCCTAGGATTGATATTACCCTATCCAAGACTGGCTAATGAACAAGGATAGGGTAATTTTTATTTGCGCTTATTGTTCCTACTGTCTATGTAGGTAAGCAATGCTAAAAGCAACATACTGCTGTAAATAATTAAAGTCAAAA
>CADBMH010000094.1 GCA_902795705.1 uncultured Lachnospiraceae bacterium
CCCTGTTCTTACAGATCTGGAAGGCAGCAGCAAAAAGGTTGTCCTTATATCGTTCCACCAGTTCGTTCATTTCCATTTTCATAATTTCCTCATTTCTGTTACTTTGCCTTGATACATACCATTTTCGGATTTGTTTTTTCCGTCATTCACTAATAATACGATTCTAAAGAAAAAAAGGTTACAAAAAAGATGTAAACTGTAACATATTTTACTCTGCAGGCATAAAATAACACTGAAAATCCATTCTTTAGATTTCCGGCTCTACTTCTAAAGACACAGGTGAAAATATGCTGATAGAATATCCGTTAAATCTCGATGCTGTACTGGAATATGCCGGGCGATGGGCATATGAAAGAAATCCCGCCTTTTATAATTTCAACGAAATAGGAGGAGACTGTACCAATTTTGTCTCACAATGCCTGTATGCCGGCGGTGCTGCGATGAATCCGACACCGGACACAGGCTGGTATTACTATTCAATCGAAGACCGTGCTCCGGCATGGACAGGGGTAAGATTTTTCTATGAATTTATGGTTAATAATACCGGAATCGGTCCGTACGGTGTAGATATTCCCATAGAAGAAATACAGGTCGGTGATATCATTCAATTAGGAAAAAACGACCGGTTTTACCATACCCTTCTTGTCGTTGCAATAAGAGACGGTGTCCCTTATGTAGCGGCTCATTCAAAAGATGTTTTTGATATCCCTTTATTTGCATATATTTATGAGCAGAGACGCTGTATCCGCATAATCGGAAGCAGAAGAGAGATTTGATCCATTTTATTTTCCCTGTCCCCAAGTAGTTATTTCACAACTGCCGCATTATTTAAGTGGTATATCTATGATCGTCTTAAATACATGTCCAGAACACTTAACCGAATACACCCCGTCATGCCTGTCCACAATCTCATGCACATTCTCTATACCAAATCCATGTGGAACATTGCTTTTTTTCGATGATAAAAACCGGCTTTTTTCTCTCCTGATTTCATTTACAAATGGATTTTCTACTTTTAAGACAGCATCATACTCTTTCACAAAGAAACTCACATGAATGATTTTATCCGTTTCGCATTTTTCGCAGGCTTCGATCGCATTGTCCAAAAGATTGGATAGGACAATGGATACCTCTGCTTCATCAAGGGGCAGCTTTGACAAGTCATTAAATTTATATACCATAAGAATCCCTTTATCCAGTGCAGAATAATACCTCTCATTGAAGATTACATTGACAACCGGATGATTCGTATCAAAGCTATATTCTAAAGCATAACCGGAATGAATATATTGGTCTGCAATCCTTTTAATTCCTTCATAGTCCTGTTTTTCTGCCAGAGCAAACACCGCCGTCATCTGATTTCCAAATTCATGTTCCTTTTTTCGGATTCTCTCGTACTGCTCCTTTATTTCTTCATAACGCTTATGCGACTGCCTGCTTCTTTCCGCCAGCAAAGCACTTTTTTTCATTGTTTCCTTGCCCTCTGCAATTTCACAAATGAAAAGGAAGATATATAAATTCATAAATACCAGACCAAAAGCGATAAAAAGTATTGTATTCTGCTGCTCCTTTTCCATATTCCCACTAAAATAGGAATACAGCGCATCAATACCCACGAGCGAAAAAACAGGAACCACAAACAACTTCAACCATTGATCCTCTGTCAGGATTTCCCCTTTTAAGGACAGCTTTCTTCTTTTTATAAAAAACAAAAGTAACAAAACCATCATCTGACTGAAACTTCCTGCCAATAGCATAAAATGCGTATTTACTATCCTGTCTGTTTCGATATTCGGAACCAATTTTCCTAAAAGCACAATGGAACTATAATCAGAAATTGAACAAAACACCTGATAATATAATGATAAAAATATACTCTTTCTTATGGTATCACCATATAAAATCCACAATATCATTGTATTAAGCAGGATAACAAGAAGCATTTTAAGAATCACATAATGATCTAATAGTATAGATAAAAAATACTCCAATATCCCCCATGATAATATGACAGTTATATGGATGTTTTTTTTCTGTTTCTTTTCTTCAGTAAAAATAGAAGCAAAAAAATCACATAATATCACATAGACTTTGCATAAAAATTTGCAAGATAGTGAATCTTATCTTCATTGTAGTGCATATATGGTGTTGTTTTCCTTCCATCTTTATCAACGGTATACCAAACATCATAGTCCTTATCTTTCCTGTTGATTTTTGTAATATCATATTTATGATTAACTGCTACATTTTCACATTCCGAAAACCTGTAAAATTCAGAAAGATTATATCTGTTTTTCATAGACGACAAACGCAGATCATCGTATGTTTCCGATTTCATCGGTTCGTCTAATTGTCCGGATATAAATAGATAATCTAATAATGATTTTCTTGATTCCATGCTTTTATCTGAAATCTCCTTATTTTCCGGTGCAGGCATTTTTGTTGTTTCCATCACATTATCAGTTTTGGTAGTATTTGCAATAATCATACTTTGAATCTCCTTTTTTTAAGCTTTTTACTCACAAACATAAGCTGCATCGGTAAATAAACTTACCAATGCAGCTATTTATGTTTACTGACATAAACACGCAGGGTTATATCTTTACAGGAAATCATACCATTTTATTTACCCTGTCCCCAAGCAGTCCTTTCACAACTGCCGCATCATTTGCAATCTGCTTTACAAAATCACTAATATCATAACCCGCAGCTCCCACATCTACACGACTTTGATAAGAATATACTTTCTCCATCTTTTCCTTATACTTTCCCAAAGTCTCTCCTACCGCATCTTCATCTGTAATATCCATTTTTGCAAATAATTTTCTGATATAGGAAGTCGTTTCTTTATCCGTCGCCCACTGCACACTTCCCCAGCTGATATCCGGATTATCCTTATCCGCATTCGGAAATTCTTCTTTTTCCTCAAATTTCATGCCATTCCGGCTTGCAGCCTTCCTTAGGACTTTATGGTATTCCTCTAAAAGTTCTTTCATCGCATCTGTGGTAACTCCACCATGCCATACATTATAGTATTTGTTTTCTGCAAAACCAATTTCTTCTGCGGTCTTATACTCATCTGTATCTAACAAAGTATTCTGCTTTTCTATCATTTTATCAAAATGAGCAGCTAAACAATCCTTTACGATTTTTCCCTGCTCCTCCGACAGATTTTCTTCACAATACTTCGCCACTGCACTTTCTGTAATGCCCATTTTTGCATAATCGCTGTAATCAAAATATTCCGGACTTTCTGCCCATTCATTCTCAACCGGAAGAAAAGAATTTTTCAAAATATTATGAATATCCAAAACTTCTTTTTTACTAAATGATATATCTCCGATCAGATAATTGTCGCTATACAGACCACTTCCCAAAGAATTTACAAAAAGCTGTGATCCATTATCTATTTTAACAGTTGTAGGTTTCTTTGCCACCTGTCTGCCTTTCGCTTCTTCTGTTAATTTTAGACCATTTTTACTGTCCATTTTTCCAACATAAACAGCAGAGGACAGCTCCTTAGAAATATTTGATATTCCTGTATTAATACCTATTGACATAATATCTACCTCCTTGTATTTTACTAATGTAATCACTTTCCTATTTTATCGGCTTCACTTACCTTTTTTCTAACTTCTTTGGCATAATCGACAGCTTTTTGGCAGAAACAGCAGTTTTAATGAAAAAGTGGTTGTCGCACTTCTGTACGACAGCCACTTTTCTCGCGTCATTATTTTCTTTTATGATTTCCAATACTGATTTGCCTTTGCCATGGATACCTGTTCGGAAAGCCCAAATTTAGAAACTAATTTTTCTACCGTATCCGCAATGGACAGGTTTACCTCCTGGCAAAGCTCTACGACAGAACGTATGCCCTCTTCCCTGCCGCGGGCTTCACCACGTGCTTCACCCTCTTCCCTGCCGACACGCAACAGCCTTTCCGATTCTGTTTCCAAGATTACGCCACCCATAACCTTCACCAGCCTTTCTTCAACTTTATTGCCATCAGTGATATGTGTAATGATCGTATTGACAAATCCCATCAGATCCAACAATTCCCTTGCCGAAAGCTCTCCACTTTCATACAGCCCTATCATTTCTTCCCGAAAATATGCCAAATCTTCCATAGCCTGGGAACATCCCTTCTCCCCGGCAAGCTCCATCTCATACCGGGCAATATAGAATGGGATATATGGGAACAGTCTTTTCTCTATGATGTATTCCTTCGTAATATCTGCAAGAAGTACATTATCTGCCTGATAAATAACCTTCTGCCCATCCGGAAAAGTAAAGGTGATCTCCGTTCTTTCCGGTGTCCGGTTGGTTTTCTTTACATAGATGACCAAAAAATGCGGCATCGGGATCGTTGCCTTTCCGATATCCCAGACAGAAACTTTTTTTGCAGTAATAAAAGCATACTCTGCAATCCGTATCGCCATCGAATCATCATCATAGCTCTGACATTCCAAAAGGAATACCTCATTCCCAAGCTTTAGCAGAAAATCTGCGATCCGCTCTTCGACCTTCTTTTCTCCCGTCGAAGTCTCTTCCTCCGCAAAATACCCCTCTGTAGGCAGTAACTCGCTCTTTGCATCCAAAGGGTAATTTTTTCCAAACATCTCATTGATCACAGGGATAAAAAGACGCTTATGTTTACTTTTTAGCGTTTTAAAGACAGAATCATAGTCATTCGTATTTTTCATGAATCTCCTTTCCGTCTTCTCCGTCATTTCTATTATAGCAGGAAGACAGAAAAAAGCAAATAATCCCAAAAATTACAACACCCACACCAATTCCAAAAGCCCGCATCAAATAAAAAAAGACGCGAAGAGTCTTATGAGTTCAAATAATTGTACAGAAATCCACTTTCCTCTTTCTAAAGCGTTCCGGATACTATTTATATGATGTCAGAGTCAACAGGCACACAACCAGCATCTCAATCAGCAAAAAAGGTCGATGAATCAATCTGATTTACCGGTGGATTACATTGAAAATTCCGGCAGATATAAAAGGTGGTTTTATGATCCTTTAGCGGATATTCTTCATTCGGAGATTCCAAAATGCGGATTACGGTATCTGGCGGGATTTTACAGGACAGTCCTTTTGGCAGCCCCGTTTCGTCCGGCACAATCGTTACCTGATCCGGTGGAGTCAGATAATCAGAAAGTGCCGATAAATGCATGGCATATCCCATCGGATATTCCCTGATATTTTCACGGATGAACCGGAATTGCTGCAGGGCATACTCCTGAAACCTCTTCTGCTCCGTTATAAAGTATAACCGGATCAGATTATACGACATTACCGCATTTCCGCTTGGCATCGCTCCGTCATATACCTCCTTCGGGCGCAGGATCATTTTTTCATTCTCTTCTCCATACAGAAAAAATCCACCGTGCTTTTCATCATAAAAGGATGCCAAAGCCTTGTCGCAAAAGCGGAGTGCCTTTTTCAAAAACTTCAGCTCTAATGTGGCTTCGTATAAGGAAAGCAGTCCGTAGATCATATTGGCATAATCGTTTAAAAATCCCGTTTCCCCATGTGTCCCGTTTTTGCAGCTTACATAAAGCACCTGTTCTTCCGGGGCTTCTGCTTCGATATATTTCTCTGCATTTTTTGCGGCATTCAGATACGAACTCCTGCCCGTAATGCGGTATAATCTGGAAAGTGCCGCAATCATCAGTCCGTTCCAGCCGGTAAGGATATTATCATCCGTATGAAGTTGATATCTGCTTTTCCGGTAATGATAAAGCTTCTCCAAAGAAGCGGAAAAATCCTCATCATGCCTGTCCTGTTTTAAAAGATTCGGAATGCTTTTCCCGGCAAAATTTCCTTTTTCGGTGATATCATAATACCGGTTAAATGCCTCTCCGTCCTTCTCTCCAAGCACCTCTTTTATCTCAGACGGTTCAAAAAGATAAAATTTTCCTTCCTCGCCCTCACTGTCTGCATCCTGTGCACTGTAAAAGCCGCCATCTGTGTCTGTCATTTCCCGCAGAATATAATCTGCCGTCTTTTTTGCAGCTTCCAGATAACACTCTTTTTTCGTCAGTTGATATGCCTTGCAATACGCTGAGATCAAAAGTGCATTATCATAAAGCATTTTTTCAAAATGCGGAACCAAAAAGCTCTGATCTGTCGAATACCTGCAAAAGCCTCCGCCAATATGGTCAAAGAGACCTCCCAGATACATCCGGTACAATGATTTTTCTGCCATCTGTAAAGCATTTGTTTCACCGGTCTTTTCATAATACCGCATTAAAAATAAATAATGGTGCGGTGTCGGGAATTTCGGAGCAGTTCCAAAGCCGCCATACTTTTTATCAAAGCTGAGAGCATACATCTGATATGCTTTCTGAAGCAAATCCTGAAAGAACGCAGATTCCGTCTCAGAGTCTGCGGATGCTTCCTGTGCTAAATAATCATTTTGTCTCCCATGAGAACCCGTCTTAGCATCTTCTCCATCCGGATTCCTGTTTAATAAAAATGTTATCTTTTCCGAGCTTTGCATAATGGCAGTCCTGTCGTTCGTCCATTTTTCGTGAATGATGAAAAGAAGCTCCTTTAAGCCGATCCGCCCATACATAGAATGCTTCGGAAAATATGTCCCGGCAAAAAACGGTTTTTTCTCCGGAGTCAGAAAGAGTGTCGCAGGCCATCCACCGCTTCCGGTCAGTGCCTGACATGCCTCCATATAAATATAGTCAATATCCGGCCGCTCCTCCTTATCCACCTTGATACAGATGAAATACCGGTTTAAAATCTCCGCAATTTCTTCATCCTCAAAGCTTTCCTGTGCCATCACATGACACCAGTGACAGGTACTGTACCCGATACTTAAAAATATCGGCTTATTCTCTTTTTCAGCTAAAGAAAACGCTTCCTCACACCACGGAAACCAGTCGACCGGGTTATCTGCATGCTGCAATAAATATGGACTGGTCTGATTTTTCAAATGATTCACTTTAACTCCTCCACATTGTTTTTGCAGTTAATATACCCGTCTGCAGCTTACATTATGCTACAGTTTACACATTCGTGTAAACTGTAACAGCACTAAGCCCTTCCTTTTACACAATCTTTCCTGTTTTGAGGTGACAGGGTATTTTTCCTTGCGAAATACAACAAAATACGCTAAAATAAATCAGAAGAAAGCAAAGGAGGCAGCAGACATGGCAGAGAAATATACAAACGAAATCCTTGATCTTTTGCGCAGGATTCAGAAAATCGATTATGTTTCTCCGGATCAGATTCCGAATATCGATCTGTATATGGATCAGATTACCACATTTATGGATGAACATCTGGCGTCCTCCAAGCGGTTCGCCGATGACAAAACCCTGACCAAGACCATGATCAACAACTACACAAAAAACAACCTGCTCCCTCCATCTGATAAAAAGAAATATAAAAAGGAGCATATGATCCTGCTGATTTATATTTATTATTTGAAGAATTTTCTTTCTATCAACGATATCAAGGAAATTTTGAATCCGATCACAGAGCTTTTCTTTCAGGGAAAGGGTTCTGTATCCTTTGAAGAGATTTATGAGCAGATTTTTGAAATGCAATATGAAAACATCAATACCATGAATACGCAGATCCGTGATCTGATCCGCAAATTAAAGCGTTCTGAAGAAGCATTTCCTGATATCACGGATGATAAGGAGAAGGATGCCCTGACCGATTTCGCATTTATCTGTATGTTAAGCTTCGATATCTGGGTAAAAAAATACCTCATAGAAAGCATGATCGATCATAAGCTTGCTGCAAAAAAAGAAAAACCTGAAAAGCATAAAAAATAACTGATCAGGTCTTGTTTTTCCTAGTATTAAGATTTTTAATCAGCTCAACTTATGATATCCAACTCTAACTGAATTTCTTCCTCTGCCTCCAACTTGAAGTCCTCGATCTTTTCCGGGTTTACCACAGGCAGATCGTCCAGGGATTCGATTCCGAAATTCCTTAAAAATTCTTCTGTTGTCGCAAACAGGATTGGTTTGCCGGGAGCGTCTAAACGCCCTGCCTCACAGACCAGATTATATTCTACTAATTTATTTACGGCATGGTCGGATTTTACCCCGCGGATATGCTCAATTTCCACCTTCGTCACCGGCTGCTTATATGCGATGATCGACAACGTTTCTAAAAGCACATCGGTCAGCACATGCTTTTTCGGGACATGTGCAATTTTATTGATTGCTTCATACATCGAAGCCTTCGTACACATCTGAAATGCGCCGTCAAGCTCGATGATTTGGATGCCTCTGTCTGCTGCGGTATATTTGTCCATCATATTTC
>CADBMH010000095.1 GCA_902795705.1 uncultured Lachnospiraceae bacterium
AATAGAATTGTTTGAGTAAATTAGAATTTAAGAGGTGCATTATGGAAAACCAATATATTATCAAAGGTGGCAAGCCTCTGTTTGGCGAAGTGACCATTAGTGGTGCAAAAAACGCTGCTTTAGGTATTTTGGCTGCAGCTATTATGACGGACGAAACCGTTTTGATCGATAATCTGCCTGATGTCAGAGATATCAATGTCCTTTTGCAGGCAATTGAGGGCATCGGAGCAACTGTAGACCGTGTTGACCGCCACGCGGTAAAAATTAACGGCAGTACCATTGGCGATGTGACGATAGATTATGACTCCATTCGTAAAATCCGCGCTTCCTATTACCTTTTGGGAGCACTTCTTGGCAAGTATAATAAAGCACAGGTTGCCCTTCCCGGCGGCTGTGATATCGGAAGCCGTCCGATCGATCAGCATTTAAAGGGATTCCGGGCACTCGGTGCTACTGTAAATATTGAATATGGTATGATCAACACCTATGCAGATGAACTGACCGGAAATCACATTTTCCTGGATGTCGTTTCTGTAGGCGCAACGATCAATATTATGTTAGCTGCATGTATGGCTGAGGGCAGAACTGTAATCGAAAACGCGGCGAAAGAACCGCATATCGTAGATGTAGCAAACTTTTTGAACAGTATGGGCGCCAATATAAAGGGTGCCGGTACAGATAAGATCCGCATCCGTGGTGTGGAGAAGCTGCATGCCAGCGAGTATTCCATTATTCCGGATCAGATTGAGGCAGGTACTTTTATGGTTGCCGCCGCTGCAACAAAAGGAAATGTTCTTATTAAAAATGTCATTCCGAAGCATTTGGAGGCAATCAGCGGAAAGCTTATTGAAATCGGTGCAAGAGTAGAGGAATTTGATGATGCAGTCCGTGTTTCCGCAGATGAAAGACTTCATCATTCACAAATTAAAACCTCTCCATATCCGGGATTTCCAACGGATATGCAGCCGCAGTTCGCGACACTTTTAGCCCTGTCCGAGGGCACAAGCACTGTCACAGAAAGTATTTTTGAAAACCGTTTTAAATATGTAGATGAGCTCTCCCGTATGGGGGCTGCGATCAAAGTCGAGGGAAATGTTGCAATCATTGAAGGAGTTGAGCATTTTACAGGAGCCGCCGTATCTGCGCCGGATCTTCGCGCGGGAGCCGCACTCGTAGTCGCTGCTTTAGTTGCCGACGGCATTTCCACAGTGGATTCTATCCATTATATTGAACGTGGTTATGAATCTTTTGAGTCAAAAATTTCTGCTCTGGGCGCAAGCATGGAAAAAATTCCAATTGATGACGAAAGAGCAGCCAATAAATTCAGATTAAAGGTCGGATAAATTTGAATGGGGGAGGAGCGGCGAATGCTCCTCCCTTGTTGCAAAAAACAGAAGAAGGGAGGTTATGCGCTTGCCCAAAGAATTTAAAGATTATTATCAAATTTTACAGGTACATCACGATGCCTCCCCTGATGTGATCAAGGCTGCTTACCGGAAGCTTTGTACGATTTATCATCCGGATACCGCCGGCAATGAAAACGAGCAGGTAAGGATACGGGACATCAATGAGGCCTTCCGTACTTTGAGCAGTCCCGAAAAACGGACAGCCTATCAAAAAATCTGGCTCGAAAAAAAGGCGGAACGCAGTTTACATGTGTTTCCCGCTGCACACCCGCCCAGAGGTGTTGCTTATGATTCTGCCAAAAATGTGCTTGACCAGTTTTTCCATGCACTTTATACCAAAAATTGGGCAAATGCCTACGCCTGCCTGACCATAGAGGATCAGGAGCGTATTTCCAAATCCCAGTTTTTTTCCTGGCGTAAGGCAGTCAGCGACTGCTTTGAAATGCAGGATTACCGGATCCAGCAGTACCGTTCTTATAAACGCTGCAGGATTGGAGAGTATGTATATGAGGAAGTCTGCGAATACTCCGTTGTCATCACGGATTTAGATTTACAGACACAAAAAACTTCCAGGTCCACTACACATAAATATGCTGCCTTTGACGGAACATCCTGGAAGGTTTGCCTCGGAGTGAAGGATGTAAAACAGGCAACGATCAAATATAAACTAATGGCAGAACGCAGAAAAAATTATGATCCGGTTGCGCTTTATCAAAGTGCTGTTTCAAAAAATGATCCTTTGACCGGTTTACTAAGTGAAAATGGTTTTTATGACGAATCATATAAAGAGATTGAGCGTTTCCGAAGACACAAGCATCCTCTTTCCCTGATCGCCTTTCAGGTGAATTGTACGGATCGTTCGAGAGAGATTCCGTGCCTTTGCTTCTGTGCCGGAATCATCAAAGCAACCAGCCGCATTACGGATATCATAGCCCGCTTCGGCAATAACCAGATTGTCTGTATGTTGCCGGAAACAACAGAGGAACAGGCTTTTTGTGTTACACAAAAGTTTATGACCTCAATCAAGAGCAGACAGACCGAGGCTTTTACCTTAAATGCCGGGATCCTTCCGTATAATGGCACACTGGCGATCGAAGATGCCGTATTTGCTGCCTGCTCCGATGCCAGCAGGGAGGGGAATGCAATTTTACCAAACGGAAGGACGCATATATAATGAAAAACGCAGAAAAAAAAGGACGGTTTCTCGTTTTCGAAGGAATTGACGGAAGCGGAAAAAGCACACAGATTATCAATATAAAAAATCGTATTCTCAAACAGGGAGAGATTTGTTTTCAGACCTGCGAGCCCTCCGGCGGACCAATCGGCAGTCTTTTACGACAATATCTGTCCGGTCGCATGAAAGCAGATGAGCATACGCTGGCTGCTCTGTTTGCTGCAGACAGACTCGATCATCTGCTGAATGAAACCGATGGGATCTATGGTCAGCTTAAAAAAGGTGTCCATGTGCTCTGCGACAGATACTTTTTATCAAATTACGCCTACCAGGGCGCCACAACTTCATTAGATTGGGTAATGCAGCTAAATGAAGCCGCCAGAAAGACCATAAAACCGGACTGCCATATTTTTATTGATGTCGAGCCGGACATAGCTTTGGAACGCGTAGCTGCAGGACGTGCACACAGGGATTTATATGAAACAAAGGAACGCCTGTCCAAAGTCAGGGACACATATCTTGCTTTGATCGATCAATTAAAAAAGGAAGAATGTATTTTGGTCATTGACGGAAACCAGCCCGAAAACCGGGTTTTTGAAGATATTTGGGAGGGAATTTCACAGCTTTTTTAGGGAGGGAGGGTGTACCATGGACATTAAAATAAATCAAATGCAGCAGGTTCAGCAGACCATGCCGAAACAGACCGTAACAGAAAGTGACAGCTCTTTTCGCTTTGCCCTGTTGAGCAGTCTGGAAGAAAATGAACTCCATTCGCATCTTTCCACCATGATGGAAGATATCATCCAACAGGGAAATAAATTAAGCCGTAGAATGGATGTCAAAGATTTGCAGGAATACCGTAAGCTGATCAAGGAATTTATCAATGAGATTGCTGCGCATACCCATGAATTCAGCCGTGAAAATTTTCTGGATCGAAAAGGCAGGCACAGGGTATATGGTATTGTTAAAAAAATCAACCAGACCTTGGATGAGCTTGCAGAAGAGCTTTTGGCAGAGGAAAAGGACCGCATATCAATCCTGAATAAAATTGACGAAATACGGGGACTGATTTTGGATATATTCACATAATATATCGTGTGAAAATAATTTTGAAAAGCATGAAATTATCAGGTTATACTTATGGAGGGTATTATGGCAAACTTTAAAGATATCATAGGACAGGATAATATTAAAAAGCATTTACAAGAGGGTATTTTAAAAGGGAAAATATCTCATGCATATATCATTAACGGTGAAACCGGCTCCGGGCGCCGCCTGATCGCCTCTGCCCTCACGAAAGCACTTCTTTGCGAGGATAAAACACCGGACGGAGACGCTTGTGGCGTCTGCAAATCCTGCCTTCAGGCAGACTCAGGCAACCACCCGGATATTCGATTTATTACACACGATAAAGCAAGCATAGGTGTAGACGATATCAGGGAACAGCTAAATAACGATATAGGCATTAAACCATATAGCAGTGACCACAAGATTTATATTATCCCGGAAGCAAATAAAATGACAGAAGAAGCCCAAAATGCACTTTTAAAAACCATTGAGGAACCTCCGAACTATGCGGTGATCGTACTTTTGACAGACAATTATGAAAATCTTCTGCCTACGATTCAGTCCCGCTGTATCGTTTTGAATACAAGACCTCTTGGACAAGCTGAGATTACAGAATATTTAATTAAAAATCTCCAGATGGAACCGGAACGCGCCAAAATTGCAGCCGGCTTTTGTCAGGGTAATGTCGGCAAGGCAATCCATTTTGCCTCGTCAGAGAGCTTTAAGCAAATGAAGGAGGACACGCTGAAGCTTTTAAAGGAAATTGACGAAATGGATATCAGTGATATTATGTCCATGATCAAAGAGCTGTCTACCAGGAAGGGAAAAATTAATGAATATCTTGACCTGATGCTTTTATGGTACAGGGATGTCCTGATGTTTAAAGTGACAAAGGATGCAAATATCCTCTTGTATCGTGACGAATATATTACTATTTCCGAACAGGCAACAAAAAGAAATTATGAAGATATCGAACGAATTATCAAAGCAATCGATAAAGCAAAAATACGCTTGGATGCTAATGTAAATTTTGAAACCGCCATTGAGCTTTTATTGCTTACAATTAAGGATTGAGAAGCCTTGGCAAAACCCAGGAAAGGATATAAATTATTATGGTAACCATTGTTGGAGTTCGTTTCAGAAAATCCGGAAAGGTCTATTATTTCGGACCTGCCGGTTTAAATATCAAAAAGGGAGATCATGTCATAGTAGAAACTGCCCGTGGTGTAGAATACGGTCTGGTCGTGCTGGCTCCTAAGGAGATGCCGGAGGAAAAAGTAGTGACTCCTTTGAAAGATGTTATCCGGATTGCGACTCCTGATGACGACAAAATCAGTGAAAATAATGAAAAGGACGAAAAAGAAGCATTTGAAATTTGCTTAGAAAAAATCCATGATCACGGATTGGAAATGAAACTCATTGATTCCGAATATACCTTTGATAGAAATAAGCTGCTCTTTTATTTTACAGCAAATGGAAGAATTGATTTTCGCGAGCTTGTAAAGGATCTGGCTGCAGTTTTTCGTACCAGGATCGAGCTCAGGCAGATCGGTGTGCGTGACGAAACCAAAATGCTCGGTGGTATCGGCATCTGCGGAAGACCGCTTTGCTGTCACACATTTTTATCTGATTTTGCACCGGTTTCCATCAAAATGGCAAAGGAACAGAACTTATCGTTAAATCCCAGTAAAATTTCCGGCATGTGCGGAAGACTTATGTGTTGTCTGAAAAATGAAGAGGAAGCCTATGAATATCTGAATAGTATGCTTCCACATATCGGCACGATTGTAAAAACCTTTGACGGTTATGAGGGAGAAGTGCAAAGTGTCAGCGTCCTAAAGCAGCGCGTCAAAATCCTGATCACAACGGAAAACGATGAAAAAGAGGTTCGCGAATATCCGGTGAAGGAACTTCAATATGATAAAAAACAGGGAGGTCCGATTCTTCCGGTTGGACAGACACTTCCTGATGAGGAATTAGATGAAAATGCAATCCTTGAATTAGAGCAGATGGAACAGTCCGATCTGGAAGATGTCCTGGAAAGCGAACAGGAACATTACTCCGGAGAAGAAAAGAAACGAAAAAACAACCGTTACCGGGATCATAAACGAAAAAATGACAACCGCAAATTTGATAAACCGAATCGTAATGAAAAAGAAGGCCCGGAAGAACAAAAATCCGGTGAGCATCATAAAAAGCATTATAAAAATCACAGCAGAAATTCTTATCGTGGAAACCGAAATTTTTCTAAGAGGTCCTAATGAAAAGGGAAGATTATTTACACGCAGGTGAGCGACTGGATGACCTACAGCTTCATAACTATTTTATTATTCAAAATCCGGAAAAATTTTGTTTTGGAATGGATGCCGTTTTACTTTCTCATTTTGCTTCTGTCCCAAAAAACTCCCTTGTCCTGGATTTAGGGACAGGAACGGGAATATTGCCGATCCTGCTTGCTGCAAAAACAGAAGCAAGGCATCTTGATGCCTTGGAAATTCAGGAAGAAAGCGTGGATA
Source organism: uncultured Lachnospiraceae bacterium (assembly GCA_902795705.1). Taxonomy (GTDB): domain Bacteria; phylum Bacillota; class Clostridia; order Lachnospirales; family Lachnospiraceae; genus Butyribacter. Next base: position 6,165 of record CADBMH010000095.1, read on the forward strand.
TGGCGAAAAGAAGCGTAGAGCTGAATGGACTTAAGGATCGGATCCGGATTGTCACCGGAGATATTAAAGAAGCCTCTTCCCTCTTCGAAAAAGGAACCTATGATGTGATCGTATGTAACCCGCCGTATATGGAAAATAATCACGGTCTTAAAAACCCGGAGCTTCCAAAAGCAATCGCCCGTCACGAAATCCTCTGTAAACTGGAGGATATTCTGAGAGAAGCTTCTCTTCTGTTAAAACCGAAAAAAAGCCTTTTTATGGTACACAGACCGCACAGACTGGTCGAAATTTTCGACAAAATGCGGCAGTCCGGTCTGGAACCTAAACGGATGTGCATGGTGCACCCTTATTTAGATAAGGAACCGAATATGGTTTTATTAGAAGCAGTCAAAGACGGAAATCCCATGTTAAAAACAGATCCGCCCCTGGTTGTCTATGAAGCCCCCGGCAAATATACGGAGGCATTGTTAAAATTTTATGGCGAAAACCCGCCACACTAGAAAAAGAGGTGTATCATGTCAGGAACTTTATATATTTGCGCAACACCGATCGGAAATCTGGAGGATATCACACTCCGCGTCCTGAACACTCTGGAAACCGTGGATCTGATTGCTGCAGAGGATACCAGAAATTCTCTGCATTTATTAACACATTTTCAGATCAAAACCCCCATGACCAGCTATCATGAATATAATAAATATGAAAAAGCTGCAGCCCTGGTAGAAAAGCTGCAGAAAGGGGAAAATATTGCCCTCATTACAGATGCGGGAACTCCGGGCATTTCCGATCCCGGCGAGGAATTGGTCAGGCAGGCACACGCAGCCGGAATTACAGTAACCTCTCTGCCCGGCGCCTGCGCTTGTGTTACTGCGCTATCCATTTCAGGACTTCCGACGAGAAGATTCGCCTTCGAAGCCTTTCTCCCACCGGATAAAAAGGCGCGAAAGGACATCTTGGAGGCTTTAAAGACGGAAACCCGCACGATCATCCTCTATGAAGCCCCACATCATCTAAAAGCAACACTAAACGAGCTTTTTGAGACTTTGGGAGACCGTCAGGCAAGCATCTGTAAGGAATTGACAAAAATCCACGAAACCGTTTTCCTAACCACACTCTCTAAAGCGATTACTTATTATGAAGCGCACGCTACCCGGGGTGAATATGTCATCGTGATCGAAGGAATCCCGAACGAAATCTTAAAGAAAGAAGAACAGGAAAAATGGCAAGCCATGTCTATTCCTGATCATCTTTCCTTCTATATGGAGCAGAATATTCCAAAAAAGGAAGCCATGCGCATGGTTGCGAAAGACCGCGGCGTATCAAAGCGGGACATCTATCAGGCACTTCTTTAGTCCTCCCTATCTTTTGTGTGGCGGTCGTTTTTGTGGCGGCAGCGGAGGCAGGTCCGGTCTTCCCTGGCCCGGCCGCATATGCTCCTTATGATGCTGTCTCCTTTTTCTGCGAAATGACATTTCATTGGACAAAAGCACCTGTATAAGTGCACGAAGCCAGCGCTCGTCAATTCCCTTTTTTCGTCTGCAGCGGTTATCAAGACAGATCTGCCCTGCCAGGCGCTCTACTGCTCTTTTATCAGGATATTCATCATACATCATACTTCCGTCATATTCCATTCTATCACAGCAGTTTTCCACTAATTCCTGAATTTCCATAACTTCTGTCGGATATAAATATTCCTTACCGAGGGAAAAATCCTCTTCTTCTGCAAATTCCAACGGAAATGTAATAGAACTGCCTTTTTGATAAGCATTTTTATTCAAAATATGCTCCCTTCACCCAAAATAAATTTTGGAATATCCTTTTCTATCAGTTTATGCACTATTGCAACAGGAGTTACACAGCTTTTGTAAAAAAAACAAAAATCAATCATTTCGCGGGATTGTTTTTTTTCAGGAAAGATACTATACTAAGAAATATGGAATTAAAATAATTTAAAACATTCGGAGGCAGACCGTTGAAATATTTTTACAAAGCACTTGCTCTTTTCTTTTTATTTATTGCCGCTGTGATTTTTTTCGGCAGAAGTATCCCTAAGATCTCTATTGCTACCACAGCAGCAACCAGCATGAAACATTCCACATTCCCTGTGATCTATCTGGAAGCAGACGGGCACACAGTCAATACCCTGCACGGATACAGCAGTGAGATTGACAGTGGGCTTTTTCGTGAATCGATCACACCGGTAGACTCGGAAAAAAGTTTTCTTGTGAAGATCATGCAAAATGAATCTAAAATCAAACGACTCGATTATGTTTTGAAAAATATCGGTGCGAAAAAAACTCTGGAGGAAAACTCTTTAACCGCATTTGATACCAAGGGAAAATATCGTACCGCCAGGATTAAATTTTCTGCAGGACTGGAAAGCAGCATTGAATACGGATTGCAGATTACTTTAACAACCAATCTAAGCAAGAAGATTCATTTCTATACCAGGATTAAATATTATCCGGATGGGTGCTTTTTAAATGAAAAACTTACATTTGTTAAAAATTTTCATGATGCAACCTTCCATAAAAATAATGATTTCAAAATTGCTTCCTATCTGGAGGCAAATACGAATGACAACTCTTCATTCGCCAACGTGACAATCCATTCGAGCTTAAATATGATCACCTGGAAAAAATTAGAACCGAAAAAGCTTTCCAAGCCGATTCCCGTGATCAATGAAATCAATATTGAAACGGCAGCGATTTCACAGGATTACTTTGTGGAACTAAGCACCGATTCCGGCATGGAAACCTATGCCGTAAAGGAATACTATCGAATCCGCTACTCAGGCAGCAGGATTTATTTGCTTGCCTATAACAGGACAATGGAAGCATTCTTTAATCCTTCTCTTGCATCTTTGCAGAAAAGTGAATTTAAAATCGGAATCACAGGGCAGAAGGATATGGATATCCTTTCAAGTGAGTCCAACAAAAAGGTCGCCTTTGTCAGAAACGGAAGCCTCTGGTACTATGATCTGACTAAAAATAAGATAACCAATGTCTTCTCTTTTGATTATGACTCTAAAGATTATCTTCGGGATCATTATAATCAGCATGATATCAAAATCCTAAAAATTGATGACAAGGGAAATATCAGCTTTCTTCTGTATGGATATATGAACTGCGGAGACTACGAGGGACGGGTGGGAATCCTTTTGTACGACTATGATCCAAAGGAAAATCAGATACAGGAGCGCATTTATATTCCACTGACAACGACCTACCAGCAGCTCAAGGAGGATATCGGTGATTACAGCTATGTCAATGACCGGGATATTTTCTATTTTACCTTTAATGACCGTGTCTACGCGTACAATATTTCTTCAAGAAAATATGAGGTTCTGACCGAGCATGCCTCTAAAGATAACTTTTCCATGCTTCGCGGGGCAAATTGCTTTATCTGGTCCAATGCGGCCAAAAAAGGTACAGATACGGGAATCGCCGACAGCATTACGATTCTTGACTTAGATACCTCAAAGCGTCTGGAGGTTTCTGCTCCCGAAGGCCAGGGAATCATTGTCCTCGGAACGATTGACGCTAATATTGTATATGGCTTTGTGAAAACTTCAGATATTTATGAGTCAAAAACCGGCGAGATCGTCACCCCTGCATATAAATTAATGATATCAAACTGCAAGGGAGAAATTTTAAGAGAATACCACTCCTCCGGACAGTATGTAAC
>CADBMH010000096.1 GCA_902795705.1 uncultured Lachnospiraceae bacterium
AGTTCCCTTTTGTTCTTCACACAATCTGCCAGATACAGATTAATCAATGTCTGATATGGTATCCCCACATGATTTGCTTTAGCCTTAAAATAATCAATCGTCACCTCATCAATGTTGATCGTGATCTGTTTTTTCGTACTCTTTACATATGGATTTTTCCTCGCGTTGCTAAAATCATATTCGTCCCTCATCACTTTGCACCGCCTTTCTTTAACAATAGTCATAATACCAGCCGGACTCTCTCTTTGTCGCTTTTCTCGCAGAAATAATACGGATCATTTGATCATCATTTCTATAACAATGTCATACCACCAGCATATTCGCTTGATTACTATATCCCATAATAACAAATCTGTCCTCATCCTGTAAATGATCGGGATCGTCAATCAAAAGAGCATTTTCATCTTCGAATACAGTTGCTGCCTCCTCAAATGATACATGATGTTTTTGCTTATTGATTTCATTTTTATGGTTATCCCACTCAAATTTAAAATCTTCCATGTAACTCCTCCATAGCATGCCACAGAATGGATAGAATATGAACCCTTTTTCTGTTCCATATAATTATATGATAATTACATCATAATTATTTGTCAAGAAAAATCACAGATGAATTTCCTGCCTTCATCCAGCCAGACCATATGTCAGGAACTTCCCTTCATGGAACCTCCTTCCACCGCAGCCCTGTGCTCCATAAGACTGTATCAGCTCCGGCTCTCCCGTATCTGCATCGTAATGGTAGATATTATCGGACAGGAACTCCTTTTCCGCCACGGCATCCTTATTTACCGATCTCAACAAATCCAAAAGGGCATCCGCAGATGTACGATAGTCCTCCGGAACGAAGATGACTTCATGGATCGAGGACGGCAGGATATAGAAGCTCTTTCCTCCAAACCTTTCAGAGACCGACCGGAGCAGGTCAGGATACAGGATGACCGATGCCCCGTTCATTTTGGCACTGTTGGTCCCTACGAGCATCGGGATATGCTGTGCCTCTTCCTCCGCATTGATCGGAAACAGCTCCCTCAGTATGTCCGCTAAAATATCCAAGACAGGCGGGAACATCCCCGGAGTGTTCTTTTCTGCCAGTTTGTAAAGCTCTTCTTCTTCCTCTGTGCCCCATGCTTCCATCAGGGTATCATTAACGACCGTGGATGCGATTCCTTCTTCATCCTGCGCAAGCGGAATGTAATATATGATCATCAGGTCATGGAACGGTCTGTGCGGCAGCCCCCGGAATATTTCCCTGTTCTTTTCCGCATTGACAAAGCGGTAGCATATCCTTGAGCTTATCTTGCCAAAGTCGCCCAGGTCCCTGACATCAAAGCCCGGCTCCCTGTCCGCATTTTCCTCATAACACCCAAGAATCTGCGCACAGATCTTCTCCATGGATGTGCCGTTCTGGAACGCCTCCCAGAACGGTTCCAGATAAACAATGGGAACCATGCTCTTCCCCGGAGTCCTGAATTCAAGTCCGAGACAGACAACCCCGTTATTCTTCCGGTACTCATTGATCCCTATGTCAAAGCCCCTGTCTTCTGAAAGGAGCCTTTCCTTTACTGCCTCCGCAAAAACCCTGATGCCTTCCGGTTTTGTAATCTCCCCTATTTCCGGTCTTATATCTTCTTTATTTTCTGTCATGTGTTCTTCCTCCGTTTCGATTGATTTTCATGCGCCGGACATCTTCATATCCGGACAAAGAAACAGGGAGCCTCCGTTTGGCTCCCTGTCGTGTTGTTTATTCTTTTTCTACTTTTTTGCATATAAAGCATCATTTCTGGATAAAAGATACAGGCAATATTGATTCATGCTGATTCCTTCTCTCTTGGAATGTTCTGACAGTTGCCTGTGTAAGCTTTTTGGAATACGGAGCTTAAACTGACCGGAATAGTTTTCCAGTTCATCCGGCATCTGTATCTGAATGCCTTCCTCCAATGCCGCTTCAATCCAGCTTCTTTTCGCATCCTCTGCATTCCGTATGGCAGCTTCCAGTGTTTCCCCGCTTGATATACACCCCGGAAGCTCCGGAAATAAGATAGCAAATCCGCCTTCTTCCATATCCGGCACCACTTCCATCCGATATGGTAATTTCATATAATCATTCGCTGTCATCAGAATCCACCTCGCTTTCCACCACTTCCTTGACCATTCTCACATACACTTTTTTAATTGGTTCATGTTTTGGTATTGTAATCGGATTGCACCCGTCCTTTCGAAAGGTATAATGACTGCTCCCTCCTCCCGGCTGATGCATCACATATCCATAACTTTCCAATACTTTGCGCAGTTCTTCCAGTCGCAGATCATTTGATAAGGAACTGATTCTGTCTAATAATTTATCCCATTTTGACATTTGAATACCTCCTTAATCTATTATATATGGTGTCATATACGGTGTC
>CADBMH010000097.1 GCA_902795705.1 uncultured Lachnospiraceae bacterium
CTTTCTAATTCATCTAAATTTAACTCTATACATTTTACTAATGGATGTTTTACTATATTAGATTTCCTTTTAGAATTTCTTCTTACAACTGCCAGCACTTCTACATCGTTTTGTATAAGATGCTCTATCAATGCCGTTCCTATTGATCCAGTAGGACCTGTAATAATTACTCTTTTCATAAAATTACCTATATATATGATATTTGTTCAAATTCTTCTCTTTCCAAAAATGGTGCCATATCATCTAACGAAGGAGAAGTTATTCTTCCGTCCGGCAACACTTTTGATGACGATTTAGGAGCAAAATTCTGTTTAGGATCCACAAATGCCTCACATATGCAAGGGCCTTCACAATTTAATGCTTCTTCCAACACCTCATTACAATTCTTTTCACTGTCCAATGTATAATATCTTAATCCAAATGCTGCTGCCAACAATTTGAAATCAGGGAATCCTACTCCGCTTTTTTCATCAATTCCAATATATGGTGGTTTGAACAAGTTCGTTTGCGTCTGCCGAATAGAATGATATCCATTATTATTCAATATAATAAGCTTAATATCTAGCTGATTGTGTGCTATTGTAGCCAATTCCTGAATATTCATCATCACACTACCATCACCATCTATACATACAGTACGTTTGCTATTATCACTCACCGCTACTCCAAGTGCTGCTGGCAACCCATATCCCATTGCCGCACATCCAGAATTAGTAAACATCCGTTGTCCTTGTTTAATCTTAGCAGCTTGGAACGTAATTACACATGCACTTCCATTTCCACATATAATTCTATCGTCATCATTTAACTTGCTAAACACTTTATCCATAAACACATATGGATTTATCAAACCGTTCCCAGCATTATAATAGGACTCACAAGTTGCCGGATATCTTTTCAACAATTTCTTATTCCATGCAACCCACTTCTTGTGTTTTTCTTGCGGCTCATAAGCATATTGTAACAATTTTGCTATAAAACTTTTCACATCAGCATTTATCGCCATATCTGGTCTAATTGTTGGCTTCGCAAGTTCTCTTGGATCAATATCAACAATTATTTTATATGCATTTTTTGCAAAATCGTAGTGATTGTACCCAATCATCCTTATATTTAATCTACATCCCAAACTCAAAAGCAAATCACAGTTTTGTACAGCAAAATTGCCCGGTCTGGTTCCCACCGTCCCCGGCATTCCCGCATAATATGGATTTTCATATGCTAATACATCATTTGCATTCCATGCAGTCACAACAGGAATCTGTAATTTTTCTACAAGTTTTAACAATTCCTCCTCTGCTTTTCCCAATCTAATACCAGTTCCAACCAAAATAAGAGGTGCTTTTGCATCTTTTATTTTTTCTAACGTTGACCGACATACATCATCAGTTATTTCAGGTAATCGCCAAGGATTCTCAACATCTGGACTATAATGTATCAATTCATCAGTCTCTATCATTGCCCCCTGTACATCCAAAGGAATATCCAGCCATACCGGACCCCCTCTACCATCCATAGCAAGATACAGTGCCTTCTCCAAATGATATGCAATCTCTTGAGGATTTGTAACCATTACAGAATATTTGGTCATATTATTTACAGAATCAATGATGTCAAATTCCTGATCTCCTAATTGTCTCAATCCTAATTCTTTACAAGACCAAATCGTTGTTTCCCTTTTCACCTGTCCTGATAACACAAACATTGGAATGGAATCAAGCCATCCTCCCATTACACCTGTTATGGCATTAGTTCCTCCTGGGCCACTTGTTACACAAATAGCAGCTAATTTCCCTGTCATACGAGTATATCCCTCGGCAGCAATTGAACAAGCCTGTTCATGATGATTAAAGATGCAGTTTAAGCCTTCTTGATGTCCTAACGCATCATCAAGATGCATAGCTCCCCCACCAGTGACCATAAAACAATCTGTTATGTTATTTTTAACCAAAAATTCAGATACATATTTCGCAAGTTTAATCTTCATCTCTTCCTCCGATTATATAAGATGCAATCTCCAAACATGTACTAGCTGCACCAATATTTTTAAATTTGTTTACATCCTCCGCATTTTTAAACCCAAATCCATAAGTTACTCCTATGAATTGTGTTCCAATACTTTCTGCGCCAATCGCATCATTGTCGCTATCGCCAACCATTACCGCATCCATATAGTCTGTAACACCCGAATCTCTAAGTGCCCTTTCTATAATATCACGTTTTTTTAACTTATTCTCATGATCTGCTCCATAAATAATATCTGTATACTTATCAAAGCCAAAATGTTCCATGATTGCAGATGCGTAATCTTGTCTCTTATAAGTAGCAATTGCAACCTTCATTCCTTCATCCAATAACTTCTGTATTAAATCAAATATTCCTTCATACGGAACCGCTTTGAGTAAATCCACATCTTTATATTGGTTTCTAAAAGTAGTAGCCAATTCCTGCAATATTGATCCTTTTAATCCATATACCCTAGCAAATGAATCTTGAATTGGCGGACCTATAAACGTTTTAAGTGTTACATCATCAAGTTCTTTTAAATTATGTTTTTTTATTGTATATTTTACAGACTCAATCACACCTTCTGATGTATCCAACAATGTGCCATCCACATCAAAAACTACTACTTTAAAACGCTGCATCATGCACATCCTCCAATTCCTCATATGCTGAATATGTTAGGAAATAAATATCCATTTCATTTTTGATATCAGCTATAACCTTTCTCATGTGCTTGTTTAAGTATTTCGCCTCAGATTTTACAAACCCATATTCCATTGAAGGATCAAAATAGTTATCTTCCTTGTCAGAATATCCATCAAATCCTGCACATGATACCTCTTTTATACCAATTGATTTCAACAATTTCAACAACATCAAAAATGAATTGTCTTTTATTTCTTCATTTGATTCTAGTAAATTTGCCCTATCAACCTTAAAATCAAATTTTCCATTTCTACACTCTACATTTGAAGTTGCTATTATCTTATAACTTCCCTTAGGCATATCATGATATCTCTTAGAATTAGTAGTAAACACATAGTTTATACCAATACTTTCCGGAATATAATTAATAGATATCACAATTGGTTTCTTTTCTTTTATGTAATTAGATACCTTCTCTGATTGAAGTTTAATATTTTTACCTGGACCTACAATAAGTAAAGAACTATTCCATAGTTCTTTTTGAAGTCTTTTCTTTGACTCTATGTCAGATCCTTCGTCATCCATAAATTGATTATAAAGCTTCTCTGCCACTAATTTATCATAAAGAAGTTTTTTATCTTCTGGTTCAATCATTGATAATAATTGATCAACATTGGATACAGATAAATTCTGTTTTTCCTGATAATATGTTACATAGTTGGGATGGCACTTATTCAATGCACAAAGATAAAAAAACATTTTATATCCCCATGGCGATGTCTTATAAAAATCCATTACGCTTTCTTCAATTGATTCAAGCATAGAATCAATATCATATGCCATTCCAAATTTATTGTTTAACCGCATTGCTAGTAATTCTAACGGAGCATTTCCTGCACTTTTTCCCATTCCATACAAAGTACCATCTACAACTATATCTCGATTCGTTTTTTTCTCTATAAATGCCAAAGCATTTGCATAAGCCAACTGAAAATTATTATGTGCATGAAATCCTATTTGAATCTTCGGATCAACATTTTTATCCAATATTTCATAATAATGCAGTAACTCATCCGGATGAAGCAAGCCATATGTATCAACCATTGATACTGCATATGGTTTAACAGCATTAACCAAATCCACCAACTGTAAAAGTTCTTCATCAGTATAACTTGTTATAGACACAAGCTGTGCAAATACTTTATATCCAAGTTCTTTTACTTGGCGACAATAGTCCATTGCTTGATGCATTATATGCTTTTTGAAAATAACTCTAATTCCATCTAAATAACTTTCATTACATGGCTTTAAATTGCTTATATCACAGGTTCCGTAATCAATCATACCTAATATTTGTGCCTGTTTTCTGTCTAAAGAACCATATATCTTATCTACACAATCAGTACTTGGCATAATACTTCTATCGATATCAAAAGGCCGTCTGTCATCTAAAAAGCCAATTTCAACAAAATCAACATTTGAATCTACCAGTCTCTCAAAAATACTAACAAGATTACTATGTCCAAACTTCCAATCATTAACATATCCGCCGTCTCTAAGTGTACAGTCTAATAATTTAACTTCTCCCATATGAACTATTCTCCTTTAATGCACCCGTTCTATAAAGATATCGCTTCTTTAATAATCTTTGCCATATACTTTATTTTTTCATCTGTCATTCCAGGATACACACCAATCCAAAATGTATTATTCATAATAAAGTCCGTAATCTCAAGGTTTCCGGCCACACGATACGCATCTGTATCCCGTATCTGATCAAAACAAGGATGTTTAATCAGATTACCACTAAACAACAAACGTGTCTGGATATTGTGTTCTTCAATATATCGCGTAATAGTATTTCGATTCAATCCACTTTCTGGTTTTATACTGATTAAAAATCCAAACCACGAAGGATCACTTCCCAGTGCCGGTTCTGGCAAAATCAATTTATCCTGTGCATCATCTAGCAACTCACGAAGC
>CADBMH010000098.1 GCA_902795705.1 uncultured Lachnospiraceae bacterium
CGTGCATGAGTTTTGCCGGAGCCTCCAACCCTCCTTTCTGTGGGCTTTTCGGAAACAGAGGACAGTTCAAATCCCTCCTTCTCCGTTCTTATTAATCGCTGTAATTATCGGGTTTTCGATAGTTATAGCGTTTTTTCTTGCAATGGTTCCGATATTTGTGATACTTTATATACAGGGATATTTCATAACCGGGGAGGAGGAAAAGATGGGATTATCATTTCGAAATTATCATATTCAAAGGGTGGAAGGTATCGGCAGGGAGAATCTATTGGAACAGTTGTCGGCGGGACTGAGGAAGCAGGGATATGTTTCCTGTGAAGCGGACGATGCAGCTTTTGGACTGCATGTACTGATTCCGGAACACAGTTGTTGGATTTCTGTTGTTCCTGATCAGGCGGAGGATTCGGAAACGGAGAAAATACTGTTACATCAGATGGTATCTTTATCAAAAGCATTATCGGCATATGTACTCATTGCTGACTGCATCGACAGTGATTTTGCTTCATTGAGTCTGGTTCATGCATCAAAAAATATCATGGGAAAATTAGTGGTTGGACAGCCGTATTGGGAAACGGAGAGCGAGGTGGTTTTGGATGCATGGAAAGAGCTTGTGACGGATATAGAGCATTTACATTCTGTTTTGGAGGAAGAGTATACATTTGCGGAGGATGGCTTGGAGCATGTTGCCGGAACGCTTGGGATGGCGGAAGGACAGATCGGGTTTATGAGTGATACAAGGGCGGATGAAAATGAAATGCTCCGGTTATATTTCAGGCAGGAAAAAAAGAGAGGAAAAGCTTCCTTTAAGACACTTTTTAAGCAGGTTTTTGGTGAGGGACTGCAGGATGCCGGTTTTGTCTGCGCAAAGGGAAGATATCCGTATTTTATGAAGCTGATCGGAGAGGAAATTTTGCAGGTTATCAGCTATGAGGATATGTGGTGTGCAGAACAGGAATATAAATCTTTTAGCATATTAGGGGATATCTATTCTGTTTATGACAGGGATTTTGACTTTTCTGTAAAACCGCATGATAAGGATATGAGATCATTACGGCAGATTTATATTGCCTCGAATCCGGCTGCCGGTAATAATGAGTATGCAAAGGAGTTATTTCAATTTCTCTACAGACCTCATGATGAAAAGGATATGAGAAAGGTTTTAGCTCATGCGTTAAAGGAAACAGAAAAAAATATATTGTCTGTTTTTGAACCTGTTCAGGATTTAAGAGCTTATTTTGATTATCTGTGCTTGTTTTTTGACTATCCCTGTCCGCCTGATTATGACAGGGAAAAGCAAAGTTTTTCCGGTGGGAGCTTTTTGGAGATTTTGCTGGATCAGCATGATGATTTAAAGGAATATTTCAAAAAAGACCTTGATTCTGAGATGCAGTGGGCAAGAAAGAACCCGGATTGTATCTGGGGCAGTCTTGAGGAATTTGAGAAAAAAAGATATCTGGATGGGGAAAATTATCGAAAGAAAATTTTGACAAGTCGTAATATCATTTATCAGAATCCGGAAATTTATGAAAAGGCACAGGAAGAAATTAAGAGAAGGAGAGAGACGAATTTAGAGATTATATCCCAATTATGCAGACCTGTGAAAAAATCAAAATAGGTTGGAGTTTTTTAGACCGGGTGTATCAGGGCTCGGTCAGCATGATGATGAGTACGCTGATGAGACAGAATAAGATTGATGAAAAGGAAATGGAAGAACTGAAATCTATGTTAGATAAAATGTAGGATTGTGAGGGGGAGTTGCCATGTTTTCTGTAACGCATATTTTAACATCAACAGTTTTTCTTTTACTTATTATGGGAATCCGGTTTACTTTCGGAAAGCATATGTCAAAAAGGCTCTTGTACGGTTTGTGGCTTTTGGAAGCGGTAAAGCTTCCGATATCGACTCTGGCAGCAGAAAAGTCAGGTTGTCTTTTAGTTCCGGTTCATAGGTGATCTGGTGGCAGATGTAGATGGTTCTTTTTGCAAAATCCACATCCTCCCATTTCAGACCTGTCAACTCGCCCACACGGATAAAAAGATTGAAGTCCAAGCGGATTGCAAGAGCATAGGGGTCATCTGCTACTGTTTTTAAAAGAATGAGCAGTTTTTGTGCTTCGCCTGCGGTAAATACATCATTTCTTTTATCCTGTACCGGTTTAAAGGTAAGTTGATTCAGAGTAATTTCCCTTACAGGATTCGTCTGGATGATACTCTCTGGGATGATTCTATGAAGTATACTTGGACGGGTTTGCTGCAGAATTATAATGTGAGGCTGAATGGCAGAGGCTGCGTGGCATTCGCCTGTATACTCAGCGATGCGGCGTTTGGTTACGATACTCCGGCAGTACAGATTGATGCACCTTCCTCAGACAGCATCCGGATAGGAGATATTATAAGGATCAATAACGATACACATAGTGCTATGGTGATCGGGACAGATGGTGATGAGTTTACTCTTGCCGAGGGCAATGTGGGCATAGCGTATAACGGTTCCTTTGTTTCGGTTGTCCGATGGAACAGAAAAACATCAAAAACTATTGCGATTGATTATGTTTGGACCAGATGGTAAGTAAAGCTGTCAAAAAAGTTGTGGCTCGTGCCAAAATTGTCATTAAGGTGATTTTTGTTTTTTCATAGGACCTTTGTCCCTGTTCATTTCTGCTGGTTGTAATACAATAAACTGTGTATGTAAACCAATATATACAGGTATTATAAAACAGAAAAGGAGAGATTACAAAATGAAACAAAAACCATTAAAAGTATTGCTTTGCCTGATTCTGACAGTCAGCATGGTACTGTCTACAGACTTTAGTGCTTCGGCTAAGCTTGCGGAGAATGCAAGCGGACCGTTTACTGCCACGGAGAAAAATATTCTTGATGAAATCTACTATGAAGAGGTGAGCGACGGTATCGAGATGACAGCTTATGTAGAGTATGCAAAGGCATACAAATATGACAAATTTGATTTTTATATCGTAGATGAAGATGGTGCCGTCATTCATGAGGATGTTGTCAAGGATGTTGATCTTATCAGAACATCCGGAGGATCTTACTATTACTATTCGTATAAGAAGATCGTACAGCCCGGCGCTAAGATCAAGGTGGGTGCCTATGGCTATACGGATTCGAAAAAGGATGACGAAGAGCTTAAGGCAGATGCGCATGATTTGACCGTTACCGAGCTTGATACAACGATGTCACCTGCAGATGTGCAGGATGCTTTGAAAAAGGCATATGAAACCTTTCCGAATGCGGTCACGGACTATGCATATCTTGATGATTTTACAGTGGGTGCCAAGTCTACCGTGGAATGTGCGGCATATAAGTCAAGCCTTGAGATTACAAAGGTGACGAAGTCGGAGGTTGTTTTTAAATTTACACTGGAAAACAAATTTCCGGGCGGACTTGCTTTTCGGGTTAGTAATGAATCAAATGCAGCATTGACTCTGTCAGGCGGAAGCGCAGGTGTTACGGATACGGATGGAACACAGACGGAAATGGACTTATATGGAAATGAGACTACCTATTCCTTTAATGCGACTGCGAAAATGTCTGATCTGGAGAACGAAGTCGGACTCGAGGTGGTAGGTCTGGGCGTGGGTGCTTACTACATGGAAAGTGATAAGTTTTTTACATATAATAATGAGGCAACCTCGTTATATTCGCATGATGCGCCGACTATTATGCAGTATGTAAGCGCACCGTCAAAACCCGGCGGGTACTATATCAGTGAAGTCAGTAAAAATACCATCAAGCTCGGACCGGATGCGTTCAGCAGTCCGTTTCTGGAAAATACGGGTTCCGTAGTCTGCTACCGTATTGCAGGGACATCCAAGTGGACGGAGAAGAAGTTTGCCGCCGGAAAAACAATGAAGCTTACAGGTCTTGACTATGCAGCCTTTTATGAGATTGGCTTAAAAAGCTATGTGACCGAAAAAATGGACAATGGAAAAAGCGTCACCAAGTATTCCGCGATGTCAGATACGATGGTGCAGGTGACTACGCCGAAGGACAAGCCTGTGATAGCATCTGTCAAGATATCCGGTGCGAAAAAGCGTTCCGGGCAGCGTCCGGGGTACTGGGATTACTTCGGAAAGTGGCATAACGGTTCCTATTTTTCCGGAACCACGGGAACGGTGACCATTAAGCTAAAAAAGAAGCCGAAAGCAACCTATCTTTATGTGAATGCGAAGGGCTGCAGCGGTTCAATTGTCAAAATCAAAGGAAAGAAGGTCGTGCTCAAGAATGTGAATCTGGGCAGCTACAGTAAAGGAAAGAAAGCGCCTATTCAGGCAGCGTTTACCTTTGACAGCAAGTATAAGGGTAAGGCTATGGCGTTCAGACCGATCGGACCTTTATCCAGTGCAAAGAAAGTTAAAGTGAAATGATCTATCTATCTACAAGGCAGAAAAAATTTTATCGGATACTTATCCTTCTCACGGCAGGAGCGGGGTTCATCACGCTCCTGCCCTCGGAGAGGGTTTGTTTGTATTCTATGTCTTCTGTTGCGTATCTGATTCTGCTTGTCACATGGGGGCAGCACATCAGGCAGCGTATCCTGCCGGCATATACGCGCAGACTCTTAGATGCGGCATGCTATCTGATGATCGCACTTTTTGTTCTGCGTATCTTAAGGTATGATGTGTTTGCTCAGTCGATACCGGCAGGCATCTATATCTGGCTTTTATATTACATTCCTTTTACGCTCGTTCCATTGATCGCTATACTGCTTCCGGAGAAGCGGCTTTGGTCCCGGAAAAATATTTGCGTAATCGTTGTGGAAGTATTTTTTGTCGTTCTTGTTTTGACCAATCCGCTTCATGGATGGATTCTGCACATAAACTCCGCGTCAGGTGTTGACTCTACCTATGGTGCGGGGTATTATTTTTTGTTTGCGATAGAGCTGTTGTATACGATTATGGCATTTTTTGGTATGATAAAAAAATGCGCTGTCAGCTCTGCAAGAAGGCTGTGGTATATACCGGTGATGCCGGCTTTCGTATTTTTTGCACTTCTTATCCTCTATGACATAATCGGAGGTTCTCTTAAGATTAACGGTATTCTGCTTTATAAAATTCAGGAGGTGTTCTGTCTTATTTTTATTTCCTTGTTTGAGGGGGCTTTGGCAATAGGACTGATTCCCTCTTTTTCTGATTATGATGATCTGTTTCATGATCCGCATATTAGTATGGTTTTACAGGATGGTGCCGATCAGCCGGAGCTTTCTGCAGAAGCGATAGAGAATGATGACAGATTACGGCAGGCGATGGAGGAGATTGAAGAAGAGAATGAGCTGATACGCTACGAGAACAGGGAGGCGGAAATCAGAGAATCGCTCAAGGCAAGGAACAGGCTGTATGATAAAAGCGCCCGGTATGTGCAGCCTCAGCTTGCGCGTATGGAATGCCTGATTCGGGAGTTTGCGGATAACGGTGATGAAAATGCCCTGAAGCTTGCTGCGATACTTGGAGCATATGTAAAGAGAAGAGTCAATCTGATGCTGATTGGCGAAGGCAGGAGAAGCCTGTCTGTGGAGGAACTGATACTTTCGGTAAGAGAGTCCTTTGAGTATCTGAGTTTGTCGGATGTAATTTCTGATGTGGTTTTTGAGGGAGATACAGAGGAGCTTCCCGTGGAAATGCCCGGACTATTTTATGATGTTCTGGAAACTGTCATAGAAATATGTTATCCTGATATTCAGGCGATACAGACTGCCATCCGGTGTGATTCGGGAGGTTTTGAACCTGCCGGAGCAGAGGAAACAAAGTGTCATCTGCAGATGAAAATTTCCCTTGCCGCCGGTTTACCATCGGATGAAATAGCGAATTGTCTGAAAAAGTATCAGGATTCTATAAAAATGAAGGTTTATCGTGAGGATGATACCTTGTATGTTATTTGCGATATGGGATATACGGTTCAAAGCCGTTTTGTCTGCGAATCGTAACGGGTTTTACTATAGATGGAAAGTGGGGTGACAGGTCATGACGGTTTATCAATTTTATGGGATATGCTCCATCATATTGCTGGCTGTGTCATTGTATGATGCGGTGACGGTCATACAAATGCATTTGAGAATCCGTGCTGTTATTTTATCCATAGTGCTTTCTGTGCTGTGTTTTTTTGTATTTGAGATATCCATAAACTGCTATCATCAGGCTTCTGTCTATGCATGGATGCTTCGACACGCATGTGTTCTGCCGGTCATGATTTTGCTGATTACCGTGCCTGTTGCGGGAAATACAGTGTGGGCAGCATATATCTGGTATACCGGAAAAAGGGACATGTCATCTGAGGAGATCGTTTATTTCAGTTATGAAGCAAGGGAAAGACAGATCAGGATCCGGATGAAAGCATTTTTGAAGATGATGCAGTGTACTGTTATGGAGAGGGAGCTGCTTGACCTTAAGACCATGCTCCATGACAGCTTTGGGAGAGGTCTACTTCTGGCAAAGAGATATCTGACCATGGAAGAGGGGGATGTTGCAAGGGAGCCTGTCAAGAATGAGCTGACCTCCATGTGGAGAGAAAATATTAAATTATTAAAAAATGAGGAACCGGAATTTTGGCAAAAGCCTTACTATACCAGTATCAAGCATGCGGAGCTTTTGGGAATCAGGATCGTGACGGCAGGAACGCTTCCGGAGGATGAAGGGTTCATAGGCATCATAGACAGTGCGATTATGGTATCTGCTACGAACACGCTCAGACATGCATATGGTCATACGGTATATATTGATGTGGAGAAAAGAGAGAACGGAGTAATGCTGACCTTTCAAAATGATGGCATACAGCCCGGAGCAGAGATTACGGAAAAAGGAGGACTGATCAATCTCAGGCAGAGGGTGGAGAAGTCCGGAGGAAGCATGCTTGTTACAACGGAGGGAGGATTTAAACTTAGAATCACTCTTCCGGAAAAGCCTGTGAAATAAAAAGGGATTCTTTATTTAGATGCTGCTTTTGGATATGGAGAACGGAGGAGTTTATGGATTACAAGGTTTTGATCGTGGAGGATTACCTGATGATACGGCAGGTTTTTGAGGGCGTGGTAGAGAGCTCGAAGCAGTATTCCCTCGCTGCGTCACTTGCGACTTCATCTGCCGCAGTAGACTATATCACAAGTCATCATGTGGACCTGATCCTGATGGATGTGCTTTTTCCGGGGGATATCAGCGGGCTTACGGCTTCGGAAAAAATAAAAAGGATATCCAAGGAGATTAAGATTATTATTGTGACATCTATGCCGGAGTTAAGCTATATAAGAAAGGCGAAGAGCATCGGGATAGAGGGCTTCTGGCAAAAGGAGGTTCAGGAACAGCCGATCCTTGAGATTATGGACAGGGTTATGGGCGGAGAGTGTGTTTATCCGGAAAGCAGGATGAATGTGGAGTTAGGTTATGCGAAGAGTACGGATCTTACGGAACGGGAGTATGATGTGCTCAAAGGGCTGGTGAGCGGAGCTTCGAATCGGGAGATTGCCATATCGCTTGGCATTTCCGAAAAGACTGTGAAAAATCATATTACCAGCCTGCTCCAAAAGACCGGTTTTCATACGCGCCTGGCGTTAGCAATCCGGGCAAGGGA
>CADBMH010000099.1 GCA_902795705.1 uncultured Lachnospiraceae bacterium
AGAATGTGCGGATCGCAAAGACAATCACCGGTCATGTGGTAGGAAAGAATAATAAAAAATATTCCAACGCCAAGACAATCAAGCTTTCCAAGACTTCTTATACATTGAAGAAAGGAATGAAAGCACAGATCAAGGCGAAGACCGTTCTTCAGTATCCGAAAAAGAAACAGCTCGGAGACGGACATGCAAAAGAGTTCCGCTATGCAACGACGGGCAAGAGCATTGCGACGGTCAGCAAGACCGGAAAGATCTCGGCAAAGAAGAAAGGCAGCTGTGTGATCTATGTATATGCAAGAAACGGTCTGGCAAAGAAAGTAAAAGTTACTGTACAGTAGAGGCACAAGTTATGATGCCCTTCTTCGAGAATAAAGGGAACTGTCAGAAAACCAAAATATGATATGCAGGCTATAAAATAACTGTATAAAGTAAGGATGGGCTGTTACCGGGGTGGTGGCAGCCCATCCTTTATCAATTTCATTTCCGTTTCGTTTCATCAAGCCACGCCTGAAATTCTTCAAAACTGATTTCTCCATTTTCGCATAGGGTGCGTTTCTCCCTTGCAATCCGTCCCCACTCGGCAAACTCCGCCCGTGAGATATACCTGGTGCGTTTTCTGGAATCCATGCGGCGGTAGGCTTTAGTATATGCCCGGTGGATGCGGTCGTCTTTATGGCGGCTCTCAAAGGTCAGGGTTGCTCCGATTTCCCGGCAGGGCTTTCCGTACTTTGGATTGAACCGGCTGCAGTATTCCCGGTCAGAACGTCCGGCAGGGATGATGTCGCTGGTGGCTTTTACAGCTGCAATTACCGTGTTTGTAAAAGGGAGCCATTTGGAAGAAAAGTACGGCCTTGCTGGATGGCCGAAGGATATGAAAAGGTATCTTTTTTTCATACCGATATGGATACTGGCTACGGGCAATATCGGGGATGGATTTTCTCTTTCCTATCAGGGTGTTTCCTTGGTGTGTGCGGTACTCTCCATGATCCTTGTAGGATTTGTGGAAGAAATGATCTTCAGGGGGTTTCTGTTCCGGGCGATGCTTTTAAAGAATAAGGCTACTCCGGCGATCATAGTTTCTGCCATGACGTTTGGAATCGGCCATATCGTGAATCTGTTTACCGGACAGGCAGGCTTTTACACGGTGATGCAGATTATTTTTGCCATAAGCTGGGGATTTATCCTGACGATGGTTTGCTATAAGAGCGGCAGCATTATCCCGTGTATTATTATGCACTCCATGATTGATGCATTGTCCCTGTTTGGTGCAGATAATGAGCTGATTGACTGGATATACATTGGAGCGACGATAGTAGTGGCGATTGCTTATGGCATATATCTTGGCAGGCTTCAAACACCGGAATCAAATAATGAAAGGATTTAGCAGAGCAGGATTATGAGCGTATGACCGGTAAGGAAAAGGCAGAATGGCTCGGAATATCAGAAAGTGACGTGAATGGCTCAATCAACCGGTATAAGGAAAAGATGGAGCAGATTGGCATACACTTTGACAGTCTCCCCGATATGACGGAGGCATTTCTGAAAGTGTGGAGGGTGGCATCTCAGACACAGGAAAAGGAGTTCCAAGAGCCACAATGGGGCAGACAGCGTTAAGAGTGACAGAGAAGTAAAGTGCAGGAATGATATTGAGTTGTAGCGAAGGCATAGGGAAATTTGAGAATGCGGACTTGTTTGGGAGTGGCTTTTATGCTATAGTGTAATCGTAATTTTATAAAAAAAATAAGAGAATAGGCTGTTTTCGTATATCAGTGTGTCGGAAAGGTTTCAAACACATAGCGAAAAAGGGGCTGACAATTGTTTGTAGTCTATTTTTGAAAAATATTATTTTTTTTCAAAACACCCCCCAAAACTGTAATACTGTTTTAATACTCAGTGTGGTATAATGCTATTGGAGCAAGTATGTACATTGTATTTTACAAGCAGTAAAAAACGAAAAAATATCGAAATAAGGATAAAAATATCGGAAAGGGGCTTGACAGCTAAAGTGTACCCTTTGTCAAGGACAAATTTAAAAGCATAAAAGCATAGTTATTTGTCTCTTGGAAGATGATCATTGTCATCAATGGA
>CADBMH010000100.1 GCA_902795705.1 uncultured Lachnospiraceae bacterium
CACAAGCACGGTAAGCAGCAATCCCGCCATGCAGACCCCCAAAGGTATAAGAATATTTAATTCTGTTCTGACCAACTCATTCATAATTCATCCTCAATACAACCGTCATTTTTCTATGGTTCAAGTTTTTTATGCTGACTTTATACTTTTTCATATATTTGTCCATGCTTTTTGGACATAATGAAGTTTGCTTGCAAACTTCCATGATAAATGCGAAACATTTATTTTTTCATAATCTATTATATGATTTTCCAAAATAAAATCAACATAAACAGACGATTGCTCCAGATTTTTCTACAAACCGTTTTTTTCTAATCATCCATGTAAAAACTATATTACTTGCTAAATCACATTTTACATAAAAACTATAACAAAGCTGATCGTGAATTCATATATGATCTTCTTCTCAAATGTAATGCTTTCCTGGTGAGTTACTGTTTGATTTGCTTTTCCTTACATGATATACTTTAAAGCATCCTGACAAAAACAATTCTATCTTCCGGAGGTACACCATGAGAAACTTCAAAACCGCAAGACTCATCAACCATATGAAATCCACCGATGCCATGGAAGCTTTAGGCATCTCCCAACCGACGCTCAGTGCGTGGGAAAGAGGCGTGAAATCACCATCCATAGAGGAGTTAGAACACATGGCAGATGTGTACGGGGTAACTACTGATTTTCTTTTGGGAAGGACGGAAGAAGGTCATTCCTCAGAGCTTTCACCGACTCCGGTTCCGAAAGAGAACCTGATGATCCTGCACGGAAAGCCGGTCTGGTGTAAGGAACACGGATGGATGCTCGTCAATGCGATTGAGGGTTGTTTTTTATCTGCAGACGGAAAGAAGATTTCATTTTCAGAAACGGAAAATGGATTGGAAATCTACCGGACTGCTCCGGTATTTGCAGAGAGTACCGTGCCAGAATCTGCACCACTGAAGCTGTCTGAGATAGCTGACAAAGAAAAAATCTGGGTGGAGCCGATTTCTCAGGATGAGACGCTGCGGGAAGAACTGAGAGGGTGGTATCTCGTAAAAGAGCGGTTCGTGGAGAATGAGTTTGGAAACCGGTTTTATCTGGATGGGTACGGTGTGAAGTGGTGGGGGTTTGATGAGATTTGAAAATTTGTGTTGAAATCTGCTATGAAAAATGTTATAGTAAATGTTAGAAAAGGTGCCGCCTATTGCAGACGGTTTGCCTTGGTTTTCAGTTATTTAAAAACAACCGTTATCCTTGGTCGGGGCGGTTGTTTTTCTGTTTCTTATCTTTTCTGATGTCATGTATGTAATGGCAAAGAGCTGTGATAGTTCCCGCCACTGTGGCTATGACACCAATAATAGTCCACATACTTCACGATCCTTTCATTTGTATTTTCCCTCATAAGCATCACCTCCAAAATACCGGGAAGTTCCGCATGATCTACTCATACGCTTGAAAGGCAAGACCGCCTGCCGTCTTAAGCAGCACCCACAGATTTATTATAGCAGAAGTAAAGATATATTCAAGCATTCGAGAGGCAAAAGATTATATATCAACTTATATAAATCCATCTTTAAAATTATCAAATTTTTCTTTTAGATACTGAAAATCTGCTTTTAACAAATCATACCCTGATAGGTTCATGATAACTACATCATTATATAAAAGTCTATTCATTATATCAAATATATGATCAACAGTTCTTACTACTGCCGAAACGGTATACCTATTAAAACAATAATCTAATAATTCCCTTGCCCCATTTTTATTACTTTTTCTAATCTGTACATTTCTTAAAGCATAATCCAAAAAGAATACGATATCTTTTAACTTATATAAAGCTAAAACACAATTAAGCATTTTACACTCAGAAATTTTTGTTTGTTGAATTACATCAACAATTTCATTTACTTCGGCAACCTTTTGCATAATATCATAATGAAATTGATCTAATAATTTTCTATCAACATCTGGTTCTATATCAATTATTTCTTTATTTAATTTTTTAGCCATATATGGAACAATAAATTTAATACATAAAAACCATATCGTAATTAAGAGTACAATAAAAATTATTAATGTCCATAAGACATTAAGTTTGTTTCCATTATTTTCATTTTTAATAATAGATATTAAGATTCCTGATATTGCAGATGACAAAATACCAGAAAAGATAGTAATTATCCTATCTATCAATTCACGTATCTCTTTATCTAATTTTCTTGAATCCTCTTTTCTTAAAGAATTCATAGTATTTACAATTCTATCATAATTAGTATTTCTTGTTATGACAATGCCTGCATTGAATCCTTCCATTCCCTCATAAAACGGGAATGGCTCAACCGTTTCAGCATAGAGGACTATGACCAGGCG
>CADBMH010000101.1 GCA_902795705.1 uncultured Lachnospiraceae bacterium
ATCCAAGGAGAACATAGATATGACTACAGAAGTAGAATCCATTGCGGCAATTACAACCGACTTTCCGGAACAATTCGGAATCCCCAGACAGAGCGGCCTTGCTGAAGGTGCGACGGGCAGGATCCGATTCGAAAAAAAATACTGCCATCCGGATGCTGTCAGAGGCTTAGACAGCTTCGACCGTCTTTGGCTGCTCTGGCATTTCGACGGAATAGAGGACAGGGAATGGGCTGCTACCGTACGCCCGCCCCACATGGGCGGCAACGAGCGGATTGGTGTATTTGCCACCCGTTCTCCCTTCCGGCCAAATCCAATCGGTCTTTCCTGCGTGAAGCTTGAAAAAATAGAGTATACCGAAAACGGGCCGGAGCTCATTGTATCCGGTGTCGATCTGAAAAATGGAACAAAGATTTATGATATCAAGCCTTATCTTCCTTACGCGGACAGCTACCCGGAGGCAAAAGCCGGCTTTACAGAACAGACAGCAAAGCAAACATTAACCGTAAACTGCCCTGAAGAATGTCTGGAAATATGCACAGAAAAAGAAAGAGAAGTGATCTTAACACTCCTCTCTCTCGATCCACGTCCTGCTTACCAGAATGATCCGAAACGGATTTACGGGATGAAATATAAAACCTATGATATTCATTTTCGGGTAGAAGAAACAACCCTGTATGTTACCGATATTCAAAAGCCTCCCAAATAACGAATAATCAGGACCATAAAAGCCTCTGCCTGAAACCACACTATACTCCAACTGCTTTTTTAATCTCACCTAACAGTCTTTCCTTCACCGGCGGCTTTAAAAGGTACCCTGCAGACCGGAGTGCCAGAACCATCTCAATATGTTCCCTGTCATTTACACCTGTTAAAAAGATAACCGGAATATCGGAAATTTCCTCGTCTGCCCGGATCATCTCCAAGGTCTGTCTGCCGTCGCAAACCGGCATTTCATAATCTAACAGGATCAGATCCGGTTCCAACACCTTTAACATCCCCCGGATCATCTCCAGATTTTCTGAACTGAGCTGCATATGGAAATCCTTCGAAAGATACTGATTGATTTCCTTTACAAGATCATTCAACTTCCCTATCAATAAAATATTTTTCATAAACTCCTCCTTCGGATTATTTACAAGCCACTATCTTCGTCGAAAAATCCAGATATTTCTGTTATACTAGCACAGGAAAGCCTGTTTTGCAACTCCGGAAAGAAACCGGTACTGGCACACATCGGCAAAGTTTGCTCTTCAAACATCATCATATTTGCAGCATGAACTTTAAAAAAACGGCACCTCTGCTGATTTTATGTTATACTGATAATCAGGACAGCATGAACATAAACACAATGCTTTTGATGACAAGATTTGTTTAAGGAATGAAAGATAGGAAAGGGAGGATACCTATGGAGGAGAAAAAAATCGTAAATACCATTGTCGGCGACTTAAATAAGCAGATCATACCAAGCGGACTGCCGGGCGGCTTTTTTATATATGAAGCCGGTGGAAATGAAGAAATTTTATTTGCCGAGGAAAATGTCATTCATATGTTTGGCTGTGAGACCTTAGAAGAATTTCGCAAATATACGGGTAATACCTTTAAGGGCATGGTATATCAGGAGGATTTACAAAAAATTGAAAATGAAATCCAGGCACAGACCTTATTTGGTGAAAAAAGACATGATTATGTCCGGTACCGCATTCAGACAAAGCAGGGCGAAATCAAATACATTGAAGACTTCGGACATCTTCTGCATGGAGCCAATGGTGTCAGCTACTTTTATGTATTTGTCATAGATGTTGATATGGACGAATATCTGAACCGAAGCCGCAACAGCTTTGCCGAAGCCCAGGTATTATCCATGAATCAGGAAACAGACTCCTTAACCGGTCTCTTCAACATGTCTCTTTTCTACCAGAAAGTACAGATGCTTTTGATGGCACCGGAAAACAGACGGATGAATATTGCCTTTATCCACTTTGATATTGCAAATTTCAAACTCTATAATGAGCGCTACGGATTCCGCCTCGGTGATGAACTTCTCTGCTCGGTAGCACGTACACTTCACGATATTTTCTCTGATGGTACGGTTGCCAGATTCTCCGAAGACCATTTCGTAGTATGTATCGCGAGCAGAGACAGAGAATCTATTACTACACGTGTAGAAACCGTTTATAAAACAATTCTGCAGGCGGAAGAATCCTCCAAAAGAGCACGCCTTAAAATAGGAATCTATTTTCTGGAGGATACCTGCTCCGAGGTCGGACTTGCCTGTGACCATGCCCGCCTCGCCTGCAACAGCATCAAGAACCGCCATGATATCAACTACCGTATCTACGACGAATCTCTTCGTGAGAAATTAAGAAAACAGCAGTATGTTCTTGACCATATCGACAGCGCGATTGAAAATGAGGAGATCAAGGTTTACTATCAGCCGGTCATCCGCGTGAAAACAGGAGAAATCTGCGGCTACGAGGCACTGGTCCGCTGGATTGATGATACCGTGGGCTTTTTATCTCCTGCAGATTTCATCGAGACCTTGGAACAGTTTCATCTGATCCATAAGCTCGACAGCTTTGTTGTCCAAAAGGTGTGTGAGGACTATCAAAAGCTGATAGAAAAAGGAGAGCCTGCGGTTCCGGTATCCATTAATCTTTCCAGACTCGATTTTGAGTTATGTGATATTTACGAGGTAGTAGAAGGTACCAGAAAGAAATACGATGTTCCGATCCATATGCTTGATTTAGAGATTACGGAAAGTGCATTAAATGAAAATTCGGATTTTCTAAAAGCAGAATGCGAACATTTCCGTGATACCGGCTACAGCATCTGGATCGATGACTTCGGAAGCGGTTACTCCTCCCTCAATGTTCTGACAGAATATACCTTTGATGTATTAAAGTTAGACCTGATCTTTTTAAGAAGCTATGATAAGAATCCGAAAACAGGACCTCTGTTAGAATACATTATAAAAGGAGCATTAGGAATGAATATCCAGCCTCTGGTCGAAGGCGTGGAGACAAAAGAGCATTTCGAATTTCTGAAAAAGATCGGCTGTGAGCGGGCACAGGGCTACTATTTTAACAAACCGCAACCGATGGATGAAATGCGTGCAACAATGAAGGAAAAAGGACTTGTCTGGGAGAAGGTCGATTACTAAAACGCATCCCGTTCTGCATGGGCGCATCCTCACGGAGTGTTTTTTAGTTAATAGGAATTTCACGGAATTCCCAATTTAAACAACCGCCTGCTTTTATAAAAACAGGCGGTTGTTCTTGCTATATCGTAAATTTCTCAACCATATTCTCTAAATCCAATGACAGATCTTTCAGTTCCTTCCCGGAATCTGCCATGTCGTTTCCTTCTTCATTAAACCGGGAAGCAATTTCCATGATCTGATTACATCCCTCCAGGACTCCGGAAGCATTTTCGCTGTTTTTTTCTGTTTGAACAACCATATTTCCTGCAATATCTTCTACACCCGTAACAGAAGCAACAACCGTATCAATCGATGAATGAATTTCCTCTATACTGTCATGAATCTTTTTGAAGGATTCATTTGTCTGTCCTACAATCTGATTTCCGATCTGAATCTTTTCAATACTGGAATCTGCTGCCATAGTGACGGCCCGGACCAGTACATCCATCTCCTCTGTCACACTGACAATCTCATTTGCCGATTCGGTACTCTGCTCTGCAAGCTTACGGATTTCGTCTGCCACAACCGCAAACCCTCTTCCTGCTTCGCCCGCCCTGGCTGCCTCAATAGAAGCATTTAATGACAAAAGATTCGTCTGCTCCGCCACGCTGTTAATCAAATCGATCATATTTTTAATGCCTTCCAGACCGACTACCATATTATTAACAGACTCTTTTAAATTATTGGAATATTCCGAAATCTCATTCATATTCCTGTTCATACTTGTCATATTGGAATATCCGTCCTGCACATAAACAGTCGTCTCAGAAATGCACTCATCCACATCGGAAGCACTCGATTTCGCATGTTTCAGTTCGTTTTTCAGGATCTCGGCATCCTTTGCAAGAGAACGCATCGAAACAGACATTTCTTCCATCGCCTCTTGAAGCTCCTTAATAGAATGATCCTGATCTATCGCAAGTTCACTAAGGCTTTTTGCTGCCACAGCATTGGAATCTGCCTTTACATCCACCGAATCCACAACTGTTTTCACATTACCAATCACAGCCTGAAGTTGATCTGCAAACTGATTCAATTTTTCCGAAATCATGCCAAATTCATCCTTCGAAGACAGATTCATTCTTTCTGTCAGATCCATATCATGCAGTCGCTCCATCGTATTCATAATGCTCCCTATCGGACGGAGGAATATGACAAGTGCAAAATAAATCACAACACAGATTACCGCACATCCAATCAGGGAAGCGATTGCCATCGCAATCTGTATCGTTCTTGCATCTGCCTGCACATCCTTTTCCGGTATAACACAGACAGCGATAAAATTGCTGTCCGGTATCTCCTCGATCAAAAGATAATTTCCATCTGCAGAAACCACTTTTTCAAATTCCTTTCCACTGATCATGCTGCTTACTTTCCTGCTGACAGAATCATCCAAAGAAGAAATCAATTCTCCGTTTTGTTTTTCGGCCTTTTTATTGGAAAATACCATACCGGTCACTTTATCTACCGCATAAACATACCCGTTTTGATAAATCGTTTTTCCGGTAATAATCTCATTGATCCCATTTAGTTCCACATCCGCACAAATTACACCTAAAACTTCACCGGAAGAATCCTTGATATTAGAAAAAGCAGATACGATATAAGTTCCCGTATTTGCATCCATATAGGTTTCTCCAAGCGTCACATCATCGCTTTTGAGTCCCTCTATATACCACGGACGCTCCTTCATCACCCAATCTGCATCCGGTGTCCACATTTTGTCAATATATGTACCGTTTACCAGTCCGCAGTAAATTCCGGCAGGAATAATATCCGTGTAGGCATCCGCAACACTGTAGATATACTTTTGAATCTGCTCCGTTCCCTCGCAGGACCGCTCTACAGACACCTTTACATTCTTCATGATTCCAAGCACTTCCCGAAGCTCCGCAGAAATCTGATATTTTACGGAATCAGAAATTTCCTGCATATTTACTTCTGCATTTTTCTGCATGGAACGACCGGTCATATTCACAATAATCAAAAAAGTAATAAGATTACAGACTATGATGACCGGAATCATAATAAGTACCATTTTCTTCCTTAAACTTAACCCTGCGGCTTTCATTTTCTTCATGTTCCTTCTCCTTTATTTTACGTCTTTATCCTATTATCGTAAAAATCTCCCTAAAACACCTTTTAATTCTTTTTTATTCGCATACATCATATTATCTGCGCGTTCAAAGACTTCTGCAATCTTCTTGTCCTTCTCAGGTAAATACTCGGAAAGTCCCGTTGCAATCACCGGCGCATCCCCTTTTTCGCGGTTTGCAAGTACCTCTTTCCGGAGATTTTCAAATAAATGTTCCCGATCCTCATAATCCCTTCCGGTCAGAACCACCACAAATTCATCCCCGCCGACCCGGAAGACCG
>CADBMH010000102.1 GCA_902795705.1 uncultured Lachnospiraceae bacterium
AGACCGCAGTAAGGGGTGGGAAGAACGGTTTGTGATAATCCCGTTCCAGAAAACCTACGTTTTTTCGGACGATCCGGAAATCCAAGTCAAGGGGGAAAGACCGAATCCAATGCTCATTAAGGAACTCGAAGCAGAGTGCGAGGGGATTGCCTATCTTTTGCTGGAACGTTTGCAGTCCATGAAAAACCGTGGATGGGAGCTGACAAAGAGCAAAAAGGCGGAAAAACAGGAGATTGACGTGCTGAAGTTCTCTGGAAAAAGAGCCTTTCGTGAAGAGTTTATAAGGATTTTGGAATATTACGGTTGTAACACGAAGATTGTGGAAAATAACAGCCGGGAACATTATAAGAATATTAAAGTGAAGAAAAGTTTTGTAGATAAGATGTATTGTTGAATTTGAAATTGTAAACCTAGTATTTGTCGGTGCTTTGTGACATATCTGCAGGGGATGGCATTTTCCCATCCTCTGCGGTATGGCTGCAATCGGGAATAACACATGTAAAAGTATATATTATCATAAAGATTGTACTTTCCCTGTTGTAATCATAAAGTGCCAGATATTTTCATAAAATAGGACAAATGCTTTTATTATAGAAAGAACAGGTGAGAAAAATGGCGAAAAAAAAGGAAATGACATGGAAAGTAGTCAGGGAATACAAGAATCTGTATTCCATAGAAGAACTGATACACCGCATCATCCGTAAGCACTTGGAATTTCCGGACGTGGCTTTGATGTGATATATCAGAAAATGCGAAAGAAAGGAGCTGAAAGGAAATGACAGCAGTAGCAGAAAGACAAACAGGGAACGGACAGGATATTTCATCTGTGGAAGGTTCTCAGCCGAAACTTCCCCATTGGGCTTTGTATATCAGACTGAGCAGAGAGGATGGGGACAAGGCAGAAAGCCTTAGTGTGGAGCATCAGCGCATGAAACTGACCGCCTATGCAGAACAAACGCTAGGCACAACGAACTATGAGGTGTATGTGGATGACGGCTGGACAGGAACAAATTTCCAGCGACCGGCGTTCCAGAGGATACTTGCAGACATTGCGAAAAAGCAGATAATAGGGATCGTGGTCAAAGACTTGTCGAGACTTGGCAGGGATAACCCAAAATCATCCTACTATGTTCACGATTTTTTTCCAGAGAACAAGGTGCGCCTGATTGCGATTGACGATAATGTGGATAAAAATTACTACGATTTAGACACAAGCGAGGACATGATGATTGACGTAAAAAATATGTTCAATGGATTCTATCCCCGTGACATTAGCAACAAAGTCCGCTCTACATTCCGCACGAAACAGCACGCAGGGAAGTTCATAGGAGCGTTTGCTTCCTATGGCTATAAGAAAGACAGTACCGACCATAATCAGCTAGTGGTGGATGAACCAGCCGCAGAAGTTGTAAGGAGAATATTTTCCATGTACCTGTCAGGACTAGGACAGAACACGATTGCAAAAAGGCTGAATGAGGAAAACATTCCCTGTCCGTCAGAGTACAAGAAAATGCAAGGCTTGAACTACCGAAACTGCAACAGACTGGAAAGCACAGCCTACTGGACATACAGCAGTATCCGCAATATTCTCCGCAATGAAATCTATACCGGAGTCATGGTGCAGAACAAATCGTTCCGGCAGATATGCAAGCACAAGGCTATGAAACTTCCGAAAGAGGAGTGGATCATTGTGCCAGATACCCATGAAGCGATCATTGACAGGAACACGTTTGACAAGGTGCAGCAGCTACTCAGCCAGAACACCAGACAGACCAATCTGAACCAGAATATTCATTTCTTTGCCGGTCTGATAAAATGTGGCGACTGTCACAGGGCGATGGCAAAGATACAAAGACAGGGAGTGGTGACATTCTCCTGCGGAAGCTACAACCGCTATGGAACGAGTAAGTGTAGTGCGCACTATATCAGGGAAGAAGTGCTGAACCAGATAATCCTTGATGACTTGAATGCCATCATAGCAAACATCAAATCGCTGGAGGACATCATCAAAGCCGAAGAACAGGATAAAACAGCAAAGGAAGCGAAAAAGGCAGATGAAGTGCGGAAACTGAAACAGGAGATAGAAAGGTTTCAGACGAAAAAGAAGCGTGCCTATGAGGACTATGCGGAGGACTTGATTTCCAAAGAGGACTACATATCATATAAAGCCCGCTATGAAGCACAAATCCAGACACTAAACGGACAGATTGCTTTTCTGACAGGGGAAAGTACCGGAAATGGCAGACCGACCAGAAGTGACTGGCTGAACCGTCTTTTGGAGATTGGTCATGTGGAAGAGATGACCAGACAGCTTGCGGTGGAAATGATAGGTCAAATCTATATCTATCAAAATAATACCATAAAAATCATCTATAATTTTTCGGATGAATTGGAGGATTTGATTTCAGAAAACGAATGATTCAAAATGAGTAATAAAGGGGAGATAAGCCACAAACAGCCTATCTCCCTTTTGATTTTTCATTGTAGTTCCTATATTCCGAACTATTTTTTCTGATTTTTTTCAACGAGTGACTGCCACCCCAAGCTGCATCGAAGCTGAGTGCAATCTTCGGTTCCTTTGTATCCACACAGTAAATCGGCAGTTCTTTGCCACCGACAGAATTGGAACTTGTAGATATACTGTTTTCTGCCATATGGTTTTGTCCATAGGCGATTGCTAAACTGGCGATCAGAATAACGGACAGGACAAAAATCCCGCTGTGAATAAAGGTGCCGATATTATGTATTTCATTTTCTGTTTCTTTTTGCGTCATATAAATTCCTCGCAAGAATACTCTTTGCTTATATATATTAAAGAATTCTTTCCTTTATGAATTGGACTGGAAATGTTATGCAAATCTTGCTTTATAGGTATTAACTGTGAATAGGAACTGAAAACAATATAAACAGGATTGAACAATATGAACCTTTCGGCTGATTTGTGATTGTATATACAGAGAGTGGATGTTAAAATAGTTATAGTTGCAACGATATATATTGCCATATTGGCACGGGAGGAAAATCATATGATCTGGTATTATATGTACCCTTCGACGGAAGGGGTTGAAAAACTGCCTTTTTATGTGATCAGTATCGGGCTTCATGAGCTGCAGCCGCGAATCGACAGACCGAATGGACATGAGTATGATCAGTTTTTTTACAATACCTGTGGTTCGGGACATTTGGAGATGAGCGGACAGGTATATGATCTTCCGGAAGGCTCTGCGTTTTTTATTCCGGCGGGAAAGCCGCACAGCTACTATCCGGACGGCGATATCTGGGATGTCCGCTGGATGGTGCCGTATGGAAGTGCTTTGCCAGAGCTTTTAAAAAGTCTCAGACTGGAGAACGGTGGTGTTTTTTCTTTACAGGATGAGACCGGATTAGACCGGATTTTATACCAGATGAGGAAAAATCTCATCGAGCATCCGAAGTACGGTAATGTGCTTGCGGCAGGGGAGGTGTATTCCTTTATTTTGGAATTTGTTCATCAGACAAGCCTTTATCGGATCAATGAGTCGGAGGGGATTCCGTATGAAGGTCAGATTTTAACATTAAAGGAATATATCGGAAATCATTTTATGTATCCGATTACCTTGGATGATCTGTGTAAGGTGATACCCGTAACGCCTCAGCATGTGTGCCGGATATTTAAGGAAGCACTCGGTATGCGTCCGATGGAGTATGTAAATAAGGTACGGATCGAAATGGCAAAATCGCTGTTGATCTACAGTGATTTTTCTGTTAAAGAGATAGGAGAAAAATGCGGATTTCAGAACACCAATTATTTCTGCAAAATCTTTAAAAAGAAAGAGCAGGTGACACCTTCTGAATATCGGAACAGCATATAGTGTGAAAAGTTTTTTGATAATAATAAAAGGAGGGGCTTATGAGAAAAAGAAGCTTATGGAAACGAGTTGTGGCAGAAACAGTAGGATTGGCAATGTTATTTGCGATGGCACCTGATGGAAATGTTGCTAAAGCAACAAAAAAGAAGGCTGCTTTTACGAGCGAAGCGTTTTCATATGGAACACTTTCAAGTGAAAATGTGGTAAAAACAACAAGAAAAACCTGCACAGGGGATGAGTGGAAAGGAGCAGGCGGTAATTTGGATATTACCTCCGTGAATACAATGCCTGACAGTTCCAATCTGATTCCCTATTCGGATGTGGAGACGGCATATGTCGGGGCAAGAGATTATAAAAGGGAAGGATCTTCCTACTATCAGCTTTTGACCGGAGAAGGACAGAAATGGGATCTGACCGTGCTTGCTTCTCCTGCAGAGGCGGCAGCACTTGGCGCCTTTGAGAGCAATTCTTATAAGGAGGATGCGAAGGACGGCTGGAAAAGTGTAGAGCTTCCGAAAAGCTGGACCAGCTATGGCTTTGACCATTCTATTTATACGAATTCAAAGATGCCTTTTGAAGAAAGTGTGGATTTTCCGCTCGCACCGACCGGAAAAAATCCGGTAGGATTATATCGGAAAACATTTACAGTGAATGATTCGATGCTTCAGGAAAACGGAAAGGTGTACATCACTCTTGCCGGAGTAGAATCCGCGTATTATCTGTATATCAATGGAAAAGAAGTGGGATATACAGAAGACAGCTATGATGCACATACCTTTGACATAACGGATTTGTTGAACAAAAAGGGCGAGTCGAACCTGTTAGCAGTCAAGGTTTTCAAATTCTGTGACGGAACATGGCTGGAGGATCAGGATATGATCTATGACGGAGGTATATTCAGAGATGTTTACCTGACAAGTACGCCGGCAACGCATATTCAGGATTATACCCTGAAGACAGAGCTTAGTGAAGATTATGGGAAGGCGACGGTTGATCTTGCGCTGAATATAAAAAATGACTCTACTGCTTCGAAGGAGCATATGGCAGTGCAGGCGGCATTATATGACAGCCAGGGAAATCTCTGTACATCTGCTGACAGAGATGTTGACTCTGTGGCATCGGATCGTGTTCAGGAGACGAAGCTTGATTTTGATGTGGCTGCTCCGAAGCTTTGGGATAGTGAAAATCCGAATCTCTATACGCTGGTGCTTTCCTTGTATGATAAGGAGAGTAAGCTTCATTATGAAAGTGTCAGTCAGAATGTCGGGTTCAGAAAGCTTTCCTTTACCTCTACGAAGGTGACAACAGACGGGAAATATAATAATGCGACGGAGTATTATGAAACTGTTAAATTGAATGGAAAGAGGCTTTTGATTAAAGGAGTAAATCGCCATGATACCGATCCGGAGACAGGAAAATATATTTCGAAAAAAGTGTATGAGGCGGATATCCGGCTGATGAAGCAGAATAATATTAATGCAATCCGTACTTCGCATTATCCGAATGACGATTATTTGTATTATCTTTGTGATAAATATGGTATGTATGTGATGTGCGAGAGCAATAATGAATCACATGCGCTTTATATGGGGTCTGACCAGATACTTGCAAAGCTCGAAACGGCGGCAATGACGCGCCAGTCAGCCTCTTACGAGAGGTTTAAGAATACGACCTGCAATTTGTTTTGGTCGATTGGGAATGAATCCTCTACCGGCTGGGAGAAGAGAGACGGGGACTATGCAAACGGCATGTTTGCAAGGCTGGTGCAGTTTTTTAAGGACAGAGATGATACAAGGATGGTGCACTATGAAGGAATGAGCGGTGGTGATAAGGGTTCTACGGCAATTGATATGGTGAGCCATATGTACTATGATCCGGCGAGCATTGAGTCACAGTACGGTAAGAATAATACCAGCCATATGCCGTTTATCCTGTGTGAATATGATCATGCGATGGGAAATGCTGTCGGCAGCATGAAGGAATACTGGGATATCATTCGTACTTATGATAATATGATGGGCGGCTTTATCTGGGATTGGGTAGATCAGTCAAGAAAGGTTGCAATCGGGAAAAATGACTGGAATTACTATGGTACAAAGGACACGCACAAGAGCGGATTGAATGATCTGGACGGTTATTTCTTAGGCTATGGCGGTGATTTCGGTGACAAAAAGAATGATGGAAATTTCTGCCAGAACGGTCTGGTATCTGCAGACCGTGATCCACAGCCGGAGTTAAAGGAAGTGAAGTATCAGTATCAGAATTTCTGGTTTACTGCTTCTGATGAGAAGTTAAAAGGACAGGAAATTACAGTGAAAAATGAGGCACTGTCGGAAAAACTGTCAGATTATGATGTAAGCTGGGAGCTTTTCGAGGATGGCAGTGTGGTTTCGCAGGGAACGATCACGGAGGAGGTGCTTCCGGGAGAGGAAAAGAAGATTACGGTTCCTTATGTACTTCCGGCATCTTTGAAAACGGGAGCAGATTACTATTTGAATATCAGCGTAAAGACGAAAGCGTCTTCCTTTGTCTATGACAAGGGAGAGGAGGTTGCATATGCGCAGTTTCCGGTTGATGCGGAAACGGTAAAAGAAGTCCGGGTTATTTCCGGCAGTAAGGTGAATATCGTTAAGCAGAGTCATTATTATATTGTTTCCGGTTCAGATTTCCGTTTTCGGGTAAACTGCGAAACGGGGCTGATGGAATCTTATTATTATAAGGGAGAACTGCTGCTGCGTCAGGGACCGGAGCCGAATATAGCCAGAGCAAAGATGGATAATGATAAGCTGGCATTTGTGGACATCATGTCTTATCTTACATTAGCTTCCGATCCGGCAGTCAGTCGGAATAAGGACGGCTGCTATATGATCACGGCAAAGTGGAATTCTTCATATAATTTGAACTCTAAAAATAATAATGCACCCGGAACGATCGTTATGAAATATCTGATCGAGGATAATGGTGCAGTGACTGTGAATATGGAGCTTGATTTTACACAGACAAGGGTGAAAAAATTTATGAAGGTCGGCACGATGCTTTCTGTGGTGAAGGGAAAGGAACAGGTTACGTGGTACGGAAATGGAGACGGGGAGAGTTTTAATGACCGTCAGAGCTATACAAGAGCGGGGGTTTATAACACAACCGTAAATGAGATGTATTATCCGTTTGCGATGCCGCAGGACTGCGGAAATCTGACAGGTGTAAAATGGATCAGTATTACCGGTGACAAACATGACGGTGTGTTGATCTGCGGAAACGAGGATGTCAATGCTTCTGCGCTTCATTTTACGGCAGAACAGCTTGATACAGCAAAGCATGTTTACGAACTGAGACCTTGTACGAAAGAGTATGTAACGATTGATGCTGCTGTATGCGGCACAGGAAATGATTCCTGCGGATTTGAGACCTTAGAGCAGTATCGTGTACCGAATCAGGTTTTTAATTACAGCTACACAATATTACCTGTCGGCGGTGGAGAAGATTTTATGGAGCTTTCTAAAGATTACCGCGGACAGAAGTATGATTTTAGCGAGACAGCCTTTACTCCGGCAGAGGTAGAAAACATAGACGGAGAACCGGAGGCAGATCCTGTGGACGAGGATGATGCAATCTTAAATCCGTCTGCGGAGCCGGCAGCGCCGGAAACACCTTCCGAAACGACAAAGGTAACGGTAAAGAAAGTGACGGGGCTTAAGGTAAAGGGACAGAAGAAAAAGCTGAAGGTAACATTTCAAGCGCAGAAGGATGTCACCTACCGGATTGCCTACAGTACGGATAAGAAGAAGCTGGCGAAGATAAAGGATGGAAAGATAAAGGCGGTTTCCGGTACAAAGATGCTCACTTCGAAAAAGACAAGCGTGTTTATCAAAAAGCTGAAGGCGAAAAAGAAATATTATGTCAAAGTATGCGCTGTCAGCAAGGATAAAAAGACGATCGGCAAGTGGTCGAAAACAGCCGGCGCGAAAACGAAGAAATAATTTGATGAAATGTTGCATAAACAACCGCTTCTTTGGAATACTTTTGGTAAGGTATGCGTAGTAACCTTAAGAAATGTTCAGATATGCTATCAAAGGAGGTTGAGTTTATGAAGTATTTTGTGAATGAAAATTGCATCGGATGCGGACTTTGTGAAGGAACCTGCCCGGATGTTTTCCATATGGAAGACGGTAAGGCGGAGGCAATCGAGGATGAGGTTCCTGCAGAATGTGAGGAGGATGCACAGACTGCAATGGAGAGCTGTCCTGTGGATGCAATCGAAGAACAGTAGAAAAAAGTTTGAAAATGTCTCACGGTTACCGGACGGAGCTGCAGTATCAAAAGCTGCGGTGTGTCCGGGTGATCGTGGGATTTTTTTATTATTTCTCTTTATTTTTTATAGTAATATTGTAAATTTTATTTTATAATAGAAAGAAATGGAAAAATGCAGTTAAAAACGGGTATTACATATAATAGAAAGGGAGTGACGCTTCTATGGCTTCGGAGGCAGAAAAGAAAGAGGAATTATTGATCAGCTATAATTATCCACATAGTCTGATGATGCATATTTCAGCGATTTTTAAGGAGAAAAAAATTACGGATCCTGCGTATTTGCTGGATTTAGCTTTTATAGATATTTTTGAGGCCAGGTATCGCGGATATCCAAATGAGGTTGCGGAGCTTGATGCAGCTTATGAGGAGCATATTATTGAGGAGTTTATTAAGGAGAAGCGTGCACCGGAATGGAAAAAGCGTGTGGCTGTCTCGAGAAGTGTGGATATATTGATAAAAAAGCTAAAGGAATATGAGGTAGTAGAATTAATAGAAACACTCATGTTTCTGTTTCACTGGGAGTTTGAAATTAAGCTGCAGAGAAAGTGGGAGATTCCGGATGAGGAGAAGGCGTGGTATCACGATTCCTTCCGGCCGCAGAATGTTTCGGAAGAAGAGTTTAAGAAAAAACTCAGAGGATACGTGGAACAGCAGAGCTTGATGAAAAAAAATGGAAAAAAGCAAAAGATTCACAGAGAATATCTGTCTGAGGAACCGGTGGAAGCAGAAAAGGCTTCGGAGGATGGGAAGAAAAGGCGGACAGCAGAGGAGTTGTCAGAAAAACGGGAAAGAGAGGCGATAGAGGAGAAGCGTAAGAAGAAAGTGGGCGAGAAGAAATTAAAGGTGAGGGAACCGGATAGAAGACGTCTTTCGAGGGAAAAAGAGAAAGAAACCAGGGGAAAAGGCGCTAAGCCGGGACCGAACAGCTGGCGGGTTTGGGAAATGACTGAGGAGGATTGCAGGGCAGATCGAGAGGTAGTTGAAATCAATCATGAGGAGCAGATGAGTCCCAGTACGAAAAAGGAGATCGGAAGAGCCAGAAGAGGGGATGCAAGGGCACAGCGACAGCTTGGAGATTTCTATGCGAAGGAAAATACCGGTCACACGGATTATAAAGAGGCAATGCGCTGGTACGGTTATGCGGCAAAAAAAGGGGACTTAAAGGCTAAGCTTGAAATGGGAAAGATTTTTGATGGAAATCTTTTGCCTGGAGAAGAAACAAAAGAAATGGGAATCCGGTACTTTGAAGAACTGGCAGAGGATGGATATCCAACTGCACAAAGTATTTTGGGATTTAAGTATTATTTCGGGGATGGTGTGCAAAAGGATCTCGGAAAAGCAATCAGTTGGTTTAAACAGGCGGCAGAGCAGGGCTCTGTAGATGCACAGCGACAGCTTGGTGAGATTTTCAGTTCTCTATACGAGCCGGAGGAGGCAAAAAAATGGTTTGAAAAGGCGGCGAACGCAGGGGATACCTCTTCGAAGTATAAATTAAAAAATATGTAAAAATGAGCAAAATGGCAGCGGGGCTTGCTTGAACTGACATTTTGCGAATGCCACATGGAGCCGCCAGGCGACATGTAAAAATAAAAAGTCAGGCAGAAAGTGCTTGACTTTTTTCTTATAGTATTGTATATTATCTGTACCAAGTGTATTACTTGTTGTGATACAGTTGATACGATGCATCGAATAGGAAAGGAGAGGAGGGGACAAATTGTTTCGAATTGAAGCAAAAAGTGATAAGCCGATCTATGAGCAGATCATTGACAGTGTAAAGGAAAATGTTGTGAGGGGATTCCTGAATGCCGGAGATGAATTGCCAAGCGTGAGAAAAATGGCAATGACACTTTCGGTCACACCTAATACGGTCGCGAAGGCATACAGAGAGCTGGAAAGAGATCGTGTGATCGAAGTGATCCGGGGGAAGGGAACTTATATTTCCAGTGAATATGAACCGAAAAGGGATGAGGAAAAGATGAGGAAGATAGAAGAGGAGCTTACAACGAAGCTCGTAGAGTTAGTCTATATGGGCTTATCTGAGGAAGAGATTTTAGAAAAAATCAGGGAAATCCTTCTGAGGGTGAAGGGTGAAATTTGAAAAAATGAGGGCAAAGCGGGAGCTTTACAGGATGGAGGCGTATATGTTAGAGATTAAAAATTTATCGAAGGGGTATGACGGACGGGAAGTCCTTCATCAGTTGAATATGAAAGTGGAGAGGGGTGAAATCCATGGTCTGATCGGAGAAAACGGCTGTGGGAAGACGACACTGATGAAATGTATCACGGGGATTTTTAAACCGGAGACGGGAGAGGTGACATTTGAGGGGGAACCTGTATTTGAAAATCCGTCTGTGAAGGCAAGGATCGGCTATGTTGCAGATGACAATCCGTATTTTCCAAGATACCGGCTCGGAAAGATGGTTACCTTTTTCAGCCGGATCTATCCAGATTTTGATGTCGAAAAGATCAAGTATATGAATGAGGTTTTTAAGCTTGATATGAACAGAAGGGTTTCGGAGCTTTCCAAAGGGCAGAAGATGCGGCTGGCATTCATGTTAAACAATGCGGCAAATACAGAGCTTCTTGTGATGGATGAGCCGACAGCGGGCGTGGATGCCGTGGCGAAAAAGGAGCTTTTTGAAATGCTGATCCGTGAGGTGGAAAACAGGGGGCTGACGGTACTTATTACTTCGCACAACCTTTTGGAGTTAGAGAAGGTCTGTGACAGCATGACGATCATGAAAGCTGGCAGGATCACGGCAGATAATCAAATTGATGAGGTGAAGGGCGAGGTGCGGAAGTTTAATTTCGTCTTTGCAGATGGCGTGCCGGACGGTTTCTTAAGTCAGCAGGGCATGGTGCATTATTCGAATG
>CADBMH010000103.1 GCA_902795705.1 uncultured Lachnospiraceae bacterium
AGAAAAGAGACAGAATATGAATGAAAAAGTATTGCATACAGTAGAGTTTGAAAAAGTCCTTCACATGTTGGAGGATTGTGCGGACAGCGGGCTTGGGAAGGAAAGCTGCCGGAAGCTGAGACCTGTTACAGAAAAAAAAGAAATCTGCATTATGCAGAGGGAAACCTCGGATGCGCTGACATATCTTTTAACGAGAGGGAGTGTGGGCTTTCAAGGTGTGAAGGATATCGGGGATTCCCTGAAGCGGTTAGAGATCGGTGCCGTTTTGGGGATGAAAGAGCTTTTGGATATTTCCGGACTTTTGAACAATGCAGGCAGTGTAAAAAAATATTTCAGAGACAGCTTAAATGAAGAGGAAGAAACAGGTGATTCGCTGAATGAATATTATCAGGGTTTAGAGCCGCTTTCTCCTCTGATGAATGAGATCAGAAGGTGTATCTTGGCGGAGGACGAGGTGGCAGATGATGCGAGTGCCGGACTTCATCATATCCGTAGGAAGTTAAAGGGAACGGCAGACAAGATCCATGAGCAGTTAAACCGGATCTTGAATGCAAAGCGTCAGATGCTTCAGGATGGTCTTATTACAATGAGAAGTGGTAGATACTGTCTGCCGGTCAAAGCAGAATACAGAAATTCCTTTGCCGGTATGCTGCACGACCAGTCTGCTACGGGAGCGACACTCTTTATCGAGCCGGAGGCGGTTGTGAAGCTGAATAATGAGATCAGGGATCTGGAGCTAAAGGAGCAGGAGGAGATTGAAAAAATTCTTTCTGAACTTAGTGAACAGGCGGCACAGTATATTCCTGAAATGGAGGGAGATTTTCAGATCCTTAAGAAATTAGATTTTATTTTCGCGAAAGCAAAGCTTTCCAAAAAAATGCAGGGAACAGCGCCTCAGATGGATGAAAACGGTGTGATCCGTATTAAGAAGGGAAGGCATCCACTGATTCCGAAGGACAAGGTTGTACCGATCGATCTGACATTAGGGGAGGATTTTTCACTCCTGATCGTGACGGGACCGAATACCGGAGGAAAGACGGTTTCTCTAAAGACGGTCGGACTATTTACATTAATGGGGCAGGCAGGACTGCACATTCCGGCATTTGACGGTTCCTCCTTAAGGATTTTTGAGGAGGTTTATGCAGATATCGGTGATGAACAGAGTATTGAGCAGAGCCTGAGTACCTTTTCCTCGCATATGGTAAATACGGTGTCGATCTTAAAGAAGGCAGATTACAGGAGCCTGGTGCTTTTTGATGAGCTGGGTGCCGGAACGGATCCGGTGGAGGGCGCGGCACTGGCAACTGCGATTTTGTCAGATCTGCATGAACGGGGCGCGGTCGTAATGGCGACGACACATTACAGTGAGCTAAAGCTCTATGCATTGCAGACACCGGATGTAGAAAATGCCTGCTGTGAGTTTGATGTTGCATCCCTAAAGCCGACCTATCGTCTGCTCATTGGCATTCCCGGAAAGAGTAATGCGTTTGCGATATCGGGAAAGCTGGGGCTTTCTGAAAAAGTCATTGAGGATGCGAAGCGCAGGGTAGCTTCCGATGCACAGGCATTTGAAGATGTGTTAAATGATCTGGAGGTGACAAGAGATAGATTAGAAAAAGAGAAAAACGAGACCGTTCAGATCAGAAAGGAGGTGGATCGTCTAAAAAAGGAGCTCAGAGAGAAAAATGAAAAAATAGAGCAGAGAAAAGAAAAAATTCTTTCTGATGCGAATGAGGAAGCGGGGCGGATTTTAGAGGGAGCAAAGGCATATGCGGATGAGACGATCCGCAAGTATACGAAATGGGCAAAGAGCGATCAGCATATCCGGGAGATGGAGGCCGAACGGACGAAGCTTCGTGAGGAAATGAACAAGACAGAAAAGGGAAAGGGGGAAAAGAAGCAGAAGAAGGTTTCGAAAACAAAAGCCTCAGAACTGTTCATCGGTGCAGATGTCAGGGTATTATCATTAGGCTGTGAGGGAACGGTGAGCACCCTGCCGAATGCACAGGGAGAGCTGTATGTGCAGGCGGGGCTTTTGCGGACAAAGGTCAGCTTAGAGGATATCGAGCTGCTAAAAAAGGAGACGGAGAAAAAGACAAAGCAGGCAAAGGCGGGTGGAAGTATCCGGATGAATAAGGGGATGCACATCCATCAGGAAATTAATTTGATCGGAATGACAGTAGATGAAGCGATGCCTGTGCTTGGAAAGTATTTAGATGATGCCTATCTTGCCCACTTAAAAGAGGTGAGAGTGATCCACGGAAGGGGAACCGGGGCATTGCGAAAGGGCGTACATGATCATCTGAAACGGACGAAGTATGTAAAGTCGTATCGGTTGGGAGAATTTGGCGAAGGAGACATGGGGGTGACGATCGTAGAGTTTCAGTAGAGTAAAAGGGGAGCAGTGAAAGAAAGGAATGAGAAGAATGGAGAAACAAAAGATATTAATTGTAGATGATGATGAAAATATTGCTGAGCTCATTCAGCTATATTTGACAAAGGAGTGTTTTCATACAAAAATTGTTTCAGATGGGGAGAAAGCACTAAATGCGATCACGGAATATGAACCGGATCTGGTGCTTCTTGATATCATGCTGCCGAGGGTAGACGGCTATGAGGTCTTGAGGAGAGCGAGGAAGACAAAGGAGCTTCCGGTAATCCTGCTTTCTGCAAAGGGGGAGGTCTTTGATAAGGTTTTAGGGTTGGAACTTGGTGCAGATGATTATATTGTCAAGCCTTTTGACTCGAAGGAGTTAGTGGCGAGGGTAAAAGCGGTTTTGCGACGATACCACAGGGAACCGGAGCCACAGAAGAGCCAGGAGATGAATCTGCCGATCGAAAAGGTTTCTTATCCGGGACTTTCGATCAATCTGTCGGATTATTCCGTGCGCTATCAGGATGAGATCGTAGAGATGCCGCCGAAGGAATTAGAACTGTTCTATTTTCTTGCCTCTCATCCGAATCAGGTATTTACGAGAGAGCAGCTTTTAGACCATATCTGGCAGTATGATTACATCGGGGATACCAGAACGGTCGATGTGCATATTAAGAGACTGCGTGAGAAATTTAGGGGGCATGACAACTGGAGCATCAGCACGGTTTGGGGGATTGGCTATAAGTTTGAGTATCATGCGTCTTAAGAGGATGGAGAGTATATGAAAAAGATAAATACATTATCGTTCGGCGCCAGGTTTTTAGCTTCTTATTTACTGATTATTGTGGTATCCCTGACCTTGGTTTATATCTGGGGAAAGTCGGACCTGTTTCTTCTGCTCTGTCAGAATGAGGAGGCGAAGCTGACGGCAGAAAGTGAAGTTATTTTAAAGGAGTGCCTGTCGGATTTTCGTGCACTGGATGGAACAGACGAAATGCTAAAAAGCCGGTTTGATACTGTGCGTATCCTGACGGATTCGGATGAATGGCTGGTTTCACCAAAGGGCGTTATTCTGATTGATTCCAGCAGCGGGAATAATATGGGTGAAAATGTCAATTCCTACGACAGCAGCTTTTTAGAGCGCAAATCCGTCATTGGGAAGAGACCAAACGGTCTGGTGGCACGGGAAATGGTTTCCGTGATTACTACGATTTCAGACAACAAAGGGATATATGGGTATCTGGTACTGATGTCCCCAACCTATAAGATTCATGCGGCGGTAAATGCGCAG
>CADBMH010000104.1 GCA_902795705.1 uncultured Lachnospiraceae bacterium
ATTTCCGACCCCCAGGTCTTTTCCTTCTCATTTTCTATGACCCCCTGCATATATCTCCTGATATGCGCAAGGCATTCCTGATGTTTTGCCCCATGCTTTATGATGGCTGATTCGTGGTCACTGACCAAGAATAATACTTGCTAATACTTGTAATATAAAAAAAGGCATTGTATAATAATTTAAGTAGAAAGGGATTTTAATGTAAGGAGGAAATGAGATGGAGGCGGCTTTAGTTAATAAGATTGAAATGTTGAGTCATGAAGAGCAGAATGAATTAGAAAAGTACATTACTTATTGAAAAAAGACCTAAGGAAGAAAAAGAAAATAATAAAAAGAAAGCATTACAGGCGTTAAGGCGGCATAAAGGCATTTTAGCCGGAGAGGATAGGGATCTTTTAAAAAATCAAAGGCGGGAAACAAATCCCCCGGCGCAGTATAGCCGGGGGATTCTTTTTTCTCTATTATGCGAGCGTTTACTTTACCTTGACAGTAACCGTCTTTGTGGCTTGCTTATAAGCTGCTGTTGCCTTTGCGGTTACTGTTATTTTATAGGTGCCTTTTTTGGCATTTTTCTTTAATGTTACTTTTCCTTTTTTCGAAACCTTGATATATTTCTTTGCATTTTTTGGATATTTTGTTACCTTGTAGGTCAAAGAGGTTTTTGCCTTGGCGCCGATGTTGAAGCTTTTGCTTTTTTTCTTCAGTGCATTTGCTTTATAAGTTTTAGAAGCTGTTTTGACTGTAATGGTCTGTGCTTTTGCAGCTTTGGTATCAGAACCCGGTTCAGAGGCTGCTTCACGGTACAGATAGGTGATGGTTCCTTCGTTGGAGGTGAAAATCAGTGCTTTCTTACCGTTTACAGTTCCGATTTCGTATCTTCCCGGTGTGACGGTTCCTGCTTCTTCATTTAAAGAAATGTAGGTTCCTGCGTCTTTTCCGTCTGTCGCATTTTCATCATATGCGAAGAAGGTATATTCGGCTGTCAGGGAAGGGGCTGCTTTTCCGGTGAAATCGGCATATGTTTTTCCGGAACCGTCTGCTCCCAGAACGATATACATTTGTGCACCTGCATATTCCGGAAATGCTGAAAAATCGCAGTCCCATGTTCCGACAAGACCGGCTCTCTGCTTATTTGTTTCCTCGTTCGTCATGTCAGCGAGATTCTCTACGACAAACAGAGAAATTACATTTTGAAGGGTTGCTTCATTTGCTTCGCTTAATGCAGAGCTTTTGATCGCGGAGCCTACCCAGTATCCATATTCGCCACTTGTGAGGCTGAGTACATTTGCCTCTGTGTCTGCATAACGGAATTCCAGATGGTAGGTGGTATCCGGTGTGTCAGGGAACATCAGAAGATATTCAAACCCGTCATCATTATCATCCTTTGCTTGATACAGATGACCTTCCATCTCCATCTCGTATTCACCATACATGCCTTTGGCAGCAGCTTCTTTTACATATTCATATTCGTGTGAAACGGTTGTTCCGTCATTTTTCTTGTAGGTGACGGTCTTTCCGTCTTCTCCGAAGCTGATGGATGCCACATCATCAATAAATCCACAGTAGAAATTCGGTGGAACAGCATTACTGCCATATCCTGTTGAACCAATGGATGCTTTCAGATATGCCACAATGTCATTTGCCTGTGATTCTCCTACAACTGCTGCTGCGTAATCATGCCAGTAATGATCGTATTTTTGATCAAATGTTG
Source organism: uncultured Lachnospiraceae bacterium (assembly GCA_902795705.1). Lineage (GTDB taxonomy): Bacteria > Bacillota > Clostridia > Lachnospirales > Lachnospiraceae > Butyribacter. The sequence continues at coordinate 1,712 of CADBMH010000104.1, forward strand.
CACCCTCGAACAGGGGCTGATAGTCACCTTTGATCAGTGTCAGAAAATTCTGGCCTGCAGGATCTGCTGCTTCGGCACGGGCCTTTTCAGATGTTATGACCCCTGCCGTGGTAATCAGGGCGAAGCTAAGCAGTGCAGCAATAGACTTCTTAATAAGCTGTTTCATTTTTTTGTTCCTCCTATTAGATGAATATAATTATAATTAGTTATGACTAACATAATGTACCACATTTATTTCATCATTTCAAGTACTTTTTTGAAAAAGGTTAATAAGAAAATCATATGGAGATTTAAGCGGATTTTTAGTATAATGTATGTTCAGAGGAAAGGAGCGGACTTATGCATTATGTGATCGGAGATGTTCATGGCTGTTTTAAAGAGATGACGGATCTGTTAAAAAAGATAGAGAAAAAGGATTCAGAGGCGGAAATCATTTTTGTAGGTGATTTTATTGACAGGGGATCTGCGGTGTGGGATGTTCTTTTATGGGCTATGGATCATATTACAGAGGACGGAAAATATCAGTCTGTGGTAGGAAATCATGAGGACATGGTGATCGAATGGTATGAGAAACAGTTTCTTCCCTGGTGGGAGGCGGGAGGCTTTCAGAGCAGAAGCCGGATGCCGGAGACTTATTTTGATTTTTCAAAATGGCTGGATGCTGTAGATTGTCTTACTCCGGGGAAGCTGGAGCGGATTATTCTGTTTTTTAAAAGTCTGCCCTTTGAAAAGAAGATTGCCGTATCGGGGATCGATTATCGAATCGTGCATGGCTGGTATGCCGACAAGGAACCGGACTATGGCAAGCGGAGATATCTTTCTATCTGGACCAGGCATAATTCAGGCAATACAGTGACAAATGAGGTGATCATACATGGTCATACTCCTACGATCGCACCGAATTATGCTTTGCCCGGAACGAGACCGGGATTGATCGGCTATGAAAAGAATGCAATCAATGTGGATGGCGGGTGCTGCTTTGGCGGCCAGATTTCGTATCCGTGCATGCTTTGTGCCATATGTCTGGAAACACTGGAAGAAATCTATCCGTATACATTGGAGGAACGGTTTCGAATGCTTGCCGGGGTTCCGTTGACAGAAATGGAAGCACAAAAAATGGTACAGGACTATGAAAGGGATTTCCCCGGGGAAAATGATTATCGTAACATGATAGAACAGAGACTGAATGCAGTTTGACGAGGTGTGAATCATATCGATTTGTGCAAAGAATAATTAAATTGTAAAAAAAATTGTCTAACAGAGGGAAAAAGTGTATAATAGGTAAGGCTTTAAATACAGAAAGAAAAATGCCGTGGTCTCGGACGGTCCGGCAGGAGGTATCAAAATGAAAATGAAAAAGAAGTACATGAGGGGCGTGTTTTTTCTGTGTCTTTTTTGGGGCTTTTGCTGTAGGAGCATTCCGGCGGAAGCGGAGAACATTGAGACAGAGCAGACGATTATAGAAAACAGGGATTATGCTGTAACAGGTGAGGAGACAGAAGAGAATAATTCGGTTTTTTCAGCGACTGAAATGTCTATGGAGGCTGTTCTTAGCGGGAGCATTTCTGGCGAAAAGGATGTTGATTATTATCATATTCATTTTAATGAGAAGTGTATGGGGAGGGTACTTCTTACGCTTCCGTACAATATGACAAAGGGGATGTTCCGGGTTGCGATTTTTTATAAGAAATCGGAGGATGAGCTTATAGAACTGCACAATCTTTATTCGGGTGAGATTGCTCTTAATTACAGCACGACTTTTTTGTATATTCCGGGCGATTATTATTTTGTTGTATCCGGAAATGAGGCAAGTCCCTTTGTAAAATATCATATCCAATTTAGTCATCTGTATGACGAGGCAGGGAAAATCACAAGTCTGTATGCGGGACTGGGTGAGGGTGGAAATATCGAACTGAACTGGGGAAGGATTTTTTCAGCAACAGGCTATCACATTTATCTGAAGGAGAATGACTATACGAAAATCGGGACAGTTCCCGGAGCGGATGGAGGCTATACATATTTGGTGAAGGATTCGGGGGACTATTCTTTTGTTGTAGTGCCTTATTATCAGATTGGAGATGAGGAGTGGGAAACCTATCCCTCGAATGAAATCAGCTACAGCATCCCTTCAAAATTGCAAAAGCCGAAGGTCAGGATTAAAAAATATAAACGCAGGTATGCAAAGGTAGCTGTGAAAAATTTTAATGGTGCAAATAAGGTCTTTGTGTATATAAAAAAGGGCGGAAAAGGATGGATTCGAAAAAAGACGCTTACACCAAAGAAACGGTCGTGTAAAATAAAAGCAGTCAAAAAATGCTTTTACCGTTTTAAGACACGGGGATATGTAGCATATGGATCCAAAAAAATGTACAGCAGATATACGGGAGCAAAAAAATTGAATTTTAAAAAATGAGGATGTTTATGAGATATGATACTGTGATTTTTGACTTGGACGGAACATTGTTAGATACTTTGGACGACCTTCATGCCAGTGTGAATTTTGCATTGGAGAAGCATGGGTTTCTGCTGAGAAGTAAAAGGGATGTTCGAAGTTTTTTGGGGAATGGGATTAGAAATCTGGTGGAATGTTCGATGCCGGCCGGAGCTTCTGTTTTACAGACAGACAGGGTTTTTGAAGATTTTAAGGCGCATTATATTGTGCATTGTGAGGATCAGACAAGACCGTATGAGGGTATACCGGAGCTTTTAGAAGATTTTCGGAAGAGGAAGGTTCAAATGGCAATTGTGTCCAATAAAGCGGATAATGCTGTGAAGGAGTTAGCCGAAAAATATTTTTCGGGGTTTGTTGAAACTGCAATCGGAGAAAGGCAGGGGGTGCGGAGAAAACCGGAACCGGATTCGGTATTCGAGGCAATGAAAAGCCTCGCTGCAAAAAAGGAAAAAACATTGTATGTCGGAGATTCCGAGGTCGATCGAAAAACTGCCGAAAATGCGGGTTTGGATTGTGTTTTAGTGAGCTGGGGATTCAGGGAGGAGGATTTTTTACATACATTAAATCCGGAGTATCTGATTCACAGACCGGAAGAACTGGTTGACATTGTAAACGGAGACAGACGGGATGGTTGAATAATAACTGATTTTCGAAGGCAAAGGCAGCAGAAAATCTTCGGGCACTGAATTTTCTATGAAAAATGCCGATATAATAAGTAAACGAACGGCATAAATGCGTTCATTTCTATTTGTTACTATTACGCAGCTGACAAGGAGGTTGGCCTATGAGTGATATGGAGATCATTACAGAAATTTCTAAGCCTACGCAGACATATAAAACCTCGGAGACGCGAAACAGAAGATATGAGACGCGCGGGAAAGTGACAGAGGATTTTTTTGAACTTTACGGGGATGAAGCGAAGTACGATGTATCAGACCGCGCAAGGGAAATCGCAAGACAGACGAGGGATGTGCTGCTTTATGAGCAGGAAATTTTTATGGAGGAAAAATTAAAGCAGCTTGAGGAAAAAAAGAGACAGGAGCAGGAAGAAAAAGAAGCTGCATGGCAGGATCGCCTGAAAGAAATGAAAGAGCAGGCAAATTCTTTAGATACCATGTTCAAGAGAATGCGGGAGCTGCAGGAACAGGCGAACAAGAAAAAGAGCCAGAAAAAGAAACTCTCATACAGCTATAGACGGATTTCATCTGCAATCAGTGGTGCTAAAACCGCAACACAGGCTTCACTTGCTCTGAGCTCCGCATCATCGAATGTAAGCGCTTTAAAAAGAAAGGCGGCAAGTGGTCAATATTCCGAAAAGGAGATTGAGGTTGCTTTGGCACATGCACAGAAAATGGTTCGTGTTGCAAGAAAAAAGATACAGAATATCAAGTGGGAAACCGTACAGCAAAAGAAGAATAAAGCGAAGGAAAACAGAAAGCAGGATCAGAGCACGAGGCTTCCTTCAAAGCCGCAGAGAAAGAAAGCAAAAAAAGAGCTGGAACAGTTAAAAGCGGAGTTAAAAACCAGAGAAAAGCAGCAAAAGAATAAAAACCGCCGTGTGGAGGATACAAAGCTGATGATGGCAGATATGTCTTACCTGCGCAGAAAGATTGATATTTTAAAGGCGGAAAATGCAGGGATTGCAGTCGCTTCTGGTACGGTTACAGCCATAGAGGCTACGGGCACTGTGTCACAGGATATCATGACGAGCGGGCAGACGGTTACGCAGGCAGCAGCGTCGGTTGCGAGTGCGGCGAGTGCTGAGGCTGCGATGGCATCAGGCGGGGAAAACGCTTCAGAAGGATGATTTAATTGAATCGGAAAAAGAGTTTGTATTATATGCAGAACTCTTTTTCTTTTTCCTTATGAAAATAGAGATATTGGGCTGTCGAAAGCACTTTATCTTTTAACTGCGAAAGCAGTCACCAAATAAGCGAAAACAAATTACATTTTCATTACATTTTATGCTAAAATGAATTTGTAGTATTGAACTTAAAGTACAGACAGGAGATGAATCATGGGAATTACATATTATCACAATTACTCACCGGTCGGAGATATCACGGTATTATCGATTTGTTTTGTGTTTATTATATTGATCCGCTATTCTTTTATCAGCAGGACGAGAAATTTTTTGGTATTCTGCGGGATGTTAGGTAGTGTGATGCTGTCTGCTGCGACGAGCGTTGCTTATTATGTGAGCTTAAACGCAGTGGGGAGTGTTCCGAATGCGCTCATCTATATATTTCGGGTGGTTCAGCACTTATCGCTTTTTGGCATGCTCTTTTTGTATGTGCAGTATATTATGGAGTCTTTGAAGTTGAATGCAAAGGCGGATAAGCGCTTTTCAGTAGTGGCAGGTATCTTTTTCGTCGGAATTGCTCTGCATGAGATTTGTGGAATCATGTTCCGGTTTGGATTCCATATTGACGGAAAGAATGTGATCCATGAGGGAGCAAATATTTTCCCGATCGGCTATGTCCTTTTTATCGGAGTGATTGTATATATGCTGCTCCGATACGGAAACAGGATGTTTAAGCAGATTACCTATGGTATTTTGGGAAGCTTTGCGGTCTCTTTTCTGATCCTGTTTATGCAGGGAAGACACGATCAGACTTCCTTTACGACAGTGACCTTTCTTTTTCCTATCTTTGCTCTTTTATATATGGTGCATTCGAATCCGTATGATATTGAGAGCGGCGCAGTGACGGAGTCGGCATTTGACGATACAATTTCTTATCAGTTCATGCATGGAAGCAAGCTTCTTTTGATGAGTCTGTTCATGCATGATTTTGAAGGGGTGGGAAAGAAGTATCCGAGACAGTTTCAGAGTGCGATCCGCAAATTCAGCAGCAAATATTTTCATGGCGGCACGCTCTTTCAGATTTCTACGGGGCATATGATCCTTGCGGTCGATAAAAAGAAGAACCCGGACTATGAAGAGAAGATTGAGATGATGTTTCAGCATTTTTCGGATGAATATGTGAAGTTTCATATGGATTATAAAATTGTCATTCTGCATACGAACGACAGGATCAGTAAGGATAATGATTATGTGAAGCTGATCCGGTATGTCGGGAAAAAGATGAATGAAAATGAGATTCATTATGTTGATGATAAGGATATTGAGGCTTATGAGCGCGAAAAGTATATTTTAAAGGAGCTGAAGGATATCTATGAGAGGAATGATCTGGAGGATGAGCGCGTACAGGTATACTGCCAGCCGGTGTACAATATCAAGTACGGAAAGTATGATACAGCGGAAGCGTTGATGCGTATGACACTGCCGGAGACCGGCATGGTGTTTCCGGATCAGTTTATCCCGCTTGCAGAGCAGTACAGCTATATTCATACGCTGAGTAAGATTATCCTGCATAAGACCTGCCGGATGATCCGGTTCCTTTTGGAAAATGATTATATTGTCAACAGGATTTCCGTGAACATTTCAGCAATTGAGGTCAGGGAACCGAATTTTTGTGCGGATATTCTGGATATTGTGAAGGACAGCAGGATCCCTTATGATAAAATTGCGATTGAGCTGACGGAGAGTCAGAATGAAAGTGATTTTATGATTGTAAAGGACAGAATCAGTGAACTCAGGGATAGTGGCATGAAGTTTTATCTGGATGATTTCGGTACCGGATATTCTAATTTTGAGCGAATTATGGAGCTGCCGTTTGATATTATAAAATTTGACCGTTCGATGGTGCGGGCGTTTGGTGCGGACAGGAAGGAAAAGATGGTTTCTTCTTTGGCGAGTATGTTTGATGATATGAATTATTCTGTGCTTTATGAGGGCGTGGAAACCTCCAGTGATGAGGAAAAATGTATGCGGATGCATGCCAAGTATTTGCAGGGATATAAATATTCGAAGCCGATTCCGATTGAGAGGCTGACAGAATATTTTGAAAAAACAGCATAAAACTTTCGTGTTATGGGAGAGGGCAGTGCATAAAGGCTGCTTTTAGAACATCAGATCAGAGCTGCCGGAGAAAGGATAGAATCAATTGAAGAAGAAAACATATGATATGATCACAAGGGAGGCTGTTTTGGGATATGGAGCTTCTTTTGAGGAGGTATATGAGGATACTCCATTTCGCGATACGAACTGGGTGCTCATGCGATATAAGATCAATAAAAAGGCATTTCTTTGGACTTATGAATATGAAGGCTGTATGCGGATTAATGTGAAGGTGGAACCGGAATGGCGGGATTTTTGGCGGCAGGCATATGAGTCCGTGATTCCGGCATATCATCAGAATAAGGAGCATTGGAATACGGTGATTCTTGATGGAACTGTGCCGGATAAAGATATTAAGCGTATGATCAGAGAAAGCTATGAGTTGATTTCGGACAGCCCGACGAAACGAATTTATGAAGCGGTTAAAAAAATTCCAAAGGGAAGGGTTGCGACATATGGACAGATTGCAAAGCTTGCTGGGAATGAGAAAATGAGCCGGGCAGTTGGAAATGCGCTGCATAATAATCCGGATCCTTCCGGGATTCCATGTTACCGTGTGGTAAATGCTAAGGGAGAGCTTTCGGGGGCTTTTGCTTTCGGCGGTGCGGATGTGCAGAAAAAACGGTTGGAAGCAGATGGTATTATGGTAGTGGATGACAGGGTAGATTTGGAGAAATATGGGATATGACATTTGATTTTACGCCAAAAAAGCAGAAAGGTGTGCAAAACTGCGGGAAATGTGTTATAATAAGCCGACAGGCGTCATGTTTGTTTTTAACATTTTCTGATCAATAGTCAGAGAGAATGGAGAGCTAGCTATGAGTGGTAATGATAAATTCGAACCGATCTATAATATTCCCTCCATGGAAGAACTGGACAGACAGTGGAAGGAAATGGAGGAGATGAAAAAAAATAGCGAGAGACCTCAGGCGAATCAAAGAGTGAAAGCACTTTCTGAAAATGCGGATGCAGCCCAAAAAGGAAGTACTGCACCGACATCAAAAAAAGAAAACAGAACTCCGAAAAATCAGAAAAAAGGAAAAAAACAGAAAAGATTTCCTAAATTGCGACTTGCATTAAAAATATTTTTTCTTTTATTGCTTTTGGCAGTTTTGGTTTTATTAGTTATGTTTTATTTTAAATTCGGAGATGATCTGATTCGCTGGAAAAGCGAGGCAAAAGAGCTTGTGGAGGAATCGAACGAAAAGACGTTCCGGTCTTCTGAAACAAGTATTATTTATAGTGCAAGCAAAAAGCCGATTGCAAAGCTGAAAGGGGATAAGGATTCCAGCTATATTGATTTCGGAGATATTCCAAAGGCGGCTGTTGACTGTATGGTCGTTTCCGAGGACAGAGATTTTTATGAGCACGGTGGAGTGAACTTTTTATCGACGGCAAAGGCGACTCTGCTTTATGTCAAAGGGAAGTTAAAGGGCGACAACAGTATTACCAGAGGTGGTAGTACGATTACGCAGCAGCTTGCGAAAAATGTGTTTTTATCGAATGAAAAAACAGAGGAACGAAAGATACGGGAAATTTTTATCGCAATGGAATTGGAGCAGAAATATACGAAGGATCAGATCATGGAGTATTATCTGAATGTAATCTGCTTTGCAAATAACCACTGGGGGATCGAGGCGGCGAGCAAGGCGTATTTCAGTAAGTCCGTAAAAGATCTTGATCTGGCTGAAATTGCGTTTTTATGTGCAATACCAAACAGACCGTCCACCTATGATCCGCTCAGCCATTTTGAAAATACGGTGGAAAGAAAAGACCGTATTCTGGAACAGCTTTTGGAGGAGGGAAAGATTACTGCTGCAGAATATTCCGATGCAAAATATGAGGATATTATTTTAAATCCGGCGAAGGATCTTAAAACTCAGGATTATTCGACTACGTTTGCCGTTACCTGCGCTACCAGGGCGCTGATGAGAAAACAGGGCTTTGAATTTCAGACCAGCTTTATGAATGACAGCGATAGAGAGGCATACGACAAAAAGTATAAAGAGGCATATGATGAATGTCATACGATGCTGTATACAGGAGGATATCGCATCTATACAACACTCAGTAACAGTAAACAGAAAAAACTGCAAAAGACGATTAATGAGACACTTGCCGGCTTTAAAGAGAAAACGAAGGATGGAATCTTTAAGCTGCAGGGTGCTGCCACCTGTATTGACAACAGGACAGGATTTGTCGTGGCAATCGTCGGAGGACGGAAACAGAAAAGTACGACAGGATATACCTTAAATCGTGCATTCCAGAGCTTCAGACAGCCGGGAAGCTCGTTTAAACCGTTAGTTGTGTACACACCGCAGTTAGAGAGAGATTATACGCCGGAGTCTATCGTTGATGATACTCCGTTTAAGGATGGTCCCAAAAATTCAGATGGAACATATCTCGGGAAAATTCCGCTCAGAACTGCAGTGGAAAAGTCAAAAAATGTTGTTGCCTGGAAGCTTTTTGAGGAGCTGACACCGAGAGTAGGTCTTTCTTATGTTGAAAAAATGGGTTTTTCTGAAATTGTGGATAATGATTATTTTCCGGCTGCATCTCTGGGTGGGCTGACGAATGGTGCAAGTACCGTTGAGATGGCCTCTGCCTACAGTACACTTGAGAATGACGGTGTGTTCCGCGATCCGACCTGTGTGAAAAAAATTACAGATTCAGAGGGAAATACGATCGTCAACAATAAAGGGATCAGGGAAGAAAGACAGATTTATGAGGAAACTGCCGCGCGCATGATGACAGATATATTAAGTGGTGTCTTAATTCGTGGTACTGCAAGAGGACATGCACTTTCTAACGATATGGCATGTGCAGGAAAGACAGGAACGACCAGTGACAAGAAGGATGGCTGGTTCTGCGGGTTTACGCCGTATTATACAACTTCTGTCTGGGTAGGTTATGATTCTCCGAGAACACTGAATGATCTTTATGGTAATACATACCCTTTGACGATCTGGTATAATTTTATGGAGGATATTCATCAAAATCTGGAGCCGATGGAATTTGAGACATATGAGGGACAGAAAAAGAAAAATTCCCATGATGAAGATGATGACGATGATTATCAAGAGAAAGAACCGACAGTAGATCCGGATGCAGTAGATAACGTGGGCGAGCCGGATGACGAAGAAACACCGAAGGCCACAAAAAAACCAAAGGCTACAAAAGAACCGGAAAATATTGATGATGTGGAGGATATCCCGGAGGATATCCCGGATGATGGCAGTGGAGATGATGTCCCGGATGATGAACCGGAACCGGATGTGGGAACAGAGGGAATTTCCAATTAAGATCGGAAAATTGCCGGAAGGGAGAGCTTGAGTGATTTCGATTAGTTTATGCATGATTGTAAAAAACGAGGAAAAGGTTTTGAAAAGATGTCTTGACAGCCTTGCACCCGCCATGGATGAAATCATCATTGTCGATACAGGCTCAACGGACCGGACGAAGGAGATTGCAAGAGAATATACGGAGAAAGTTTATGATTTTACATGGCAAATGGACTTTTCGGCAGCCAGGAACTTTGCTTCGTCAAAGGCAACAAAGGAATATATCTATACGGCTGATGCAGATGAATACCTTGATGAGGAGAATTTGCAAAAGCTTTTCCAGTTAAAGCATTTGCTTTTGCCTGAGATAGAAATGGTACAGATGCTCTATTGTACAAAGGGGGTAAATAATACAGTTTATAATTTTGAAAAGGAATACCGCCCAAAGCTTTACAGGCGATTACGGCCGTTTGTCTGGATCGATCCGATCCATGAAACGCTTCGAACCAAGCCTGTAGTATATGACAGCCAGATTGAAATTATTCATGAGCCGGAGGGAAATCATGCGGCGAGAGATCTGGAGGCATTAAACCGGGTGGGAAATGCGGAGGACTTTCTGTCGAAAAAGCTGCATCACATGTATGCAATGGAATTGTTTCATTCGGGAAGTGATGATGATTTTAAAAGGGCAATTCCCGTCTTTGAAAAAACATTGTCACAGGAAAACAGATCTTTAGATGAAGTGAAAGAAGCATTTTGCGTACTTGCGAGAGGTTATAGGATTTCCGGCAATCTGTCCGGGTTCTTTGGCTGTGCGCTGAAGGATACAGCTACGGAGGGATGTGCGGAAATCTGTTGTGAACTCGGTACATACTATGAATCGATTGGAAATATACCGGAAGCGGTTCTGTGGTATCAAAATGCTGCGACAGAGACAGAAAGCATTTTAGATATCCGGACTTCCGGTGAAATTCCTGTCCGGGCATTGAAACGATGCGGGGTGGACTTGTAAAAGATTAGGAGGCGGATTATGAAAAAAGAGATTTTTGAGGGATATACATATATAGAAGGCGGAGTTTGTGCCGCAAAAGGATTTCAGGCGAATGGACTGAATTGCGGGCTCAACCCGAATAAGGAGAAAAATGATCTGGGACTGATTTACAGCGAAACACCATGTCAGACGGCTGCGGTTTACACACAAAATAAAGTAAAGGGAGCCCCTTTGATTGTTACAAAGGAGCATCTGGAAAAATCAGGAAATCGTTCAAAAGCAGTAATCGTAAATTCGAAAAATGCGAATACCTGTAATGCGAATGGAATAGAGGTCGCGGAGGAGGTCAGCAGTCTTTTGGCGAAGGAGCTTGGTATTACACCGGAGGAGGTAATCGTTGCTTCGACAGGGGTGATAGGTGAACCGCTTTCCGTACAGCCGTTTAAGGGGGCGATTCCGGCTCTTGTGGAGGGGCTTTCGACAGGAGGAAATGAAGATGCTGCAATGGCGATCATGACCACAGACACCGTAAAAAAAGAGGTTGCAGTTACATTCGCTGCCGGGGGGAAGACTTGTACTTTAGGAGGCATGGCAAAGGGGAGCGGCATGATCCACCCCAATATGGCAACTACTTTAAATTTTATTACATCGGATGTTTGTATAAATGCAGAAATATTGCAGGAGGCATTGAGTGATGTTGTGAAGATCACTTATAATTGCCTGTCCGTAGATGGGGACACATCAACAAATGATATGGTTTGTGTGATGGCAAATGGTCTTGCCGAAAATCCGGAAATTACAGAGAAAAATGCAGATTACGAGATTTTTCGGCAGGCGCTGTATATCGTCATGTCGAATATGACAAAGATGCTGGCAGCAGACGGCGAGGGGGCATCAAAGCTTTTGGAGTGTACCTGTATGGGAGCACCGGAACTGGAGACTGCGGTTACAGTAGCGAAAAGCGTGATCGGTTCGAATCTTTTTAAGTGTGCGATGTTCGGAGAGGATGCGAACTGGGGAAGAATCCTTTGTGCGATCGGTTATGCAGATGCAGAATTTGATATTAATAGGGTTGATGTTTCTCTGTGCTCCGCTGCAGGTGAGGTTATCGTTTGTAAAAATGGTGCAGGGGTGGCTTTTTCGGAAGAGAAAGCGGCAGGGATACTTGCGGAGGATGAGATTGATATTATCGTTGACCTGCATCAGGGAGAGGCATCGGCAAAAGCATGGGGCTGTGATCTGACTTATGATTATGTGAAGATCAATGGGGACTACCGGTCATAAGTGCGGGGCTTTCTAATATATAAAAACTGCTTCTTTATATTTTACGATGTCATAAACCTTGGCAGAATCTGCAACGGATAGATTAACACAGCCGTGAGAACCTCTGGTTTTATAGTAATTCGGACTCCAGCTGCTCCATCTCTGCCAGTTTGCAGAGTGGAATCCCGTACCGGTCCAGGTGATTCGTACCCAGTTCGTAACAGGGGTCTCATAATCGTCGCCTCGAAGCACTCGCTGTCTCTGGTGCTCTTTTATAAAATATGCACCCGGTTTCGTGGAACGCTCCGGAGTCGGACGGCCCGTGATACATTTGAACGAATAGGCAACCTTCCCTTTGCGGAAGATATATACCATTTGTTTCTTCAGGGAAACCTCGGTATAATTTTCTGTATCCCAGTCAACCTTATAATTATCATAATCTTTCTGAAATGCCGTGCCGGAATAAGGAACTTTTTTCTTAAAGGTCAATGCCTCTTTATTTTCTTCACTCGGATCTTCAAGATATTTTTCGATGTCCTTCTTGCTGATTTTTTCCTTTAAACTGTTTTTTGCCTGCTTGAGTGCGCGTTCATAATCAATCTGCCAGCCATAATCGCCACCTTTTACAGTAACATATTTTTTATTATGCATTTTTACTTTTCGCGAAATACCGACTGTTTTATATTTCAGGCAAAAATCCTCCACCCATTGTCCGACTGCCTTATAATCGTAATGAATTTCCCCATCCTTATAAATGATCCAGCTTGATATTTCCGTAGGAGTGATTTCTTCAGTCACACCCTTTCCCATATTCCAGACAATATAGCGGAGTGCAGCATTATTAGAAGCTTCTAACTGATCCTTGATCTCCTGATCCTCTGCAGACAGCTTCGGTGCTTTATAAATATCAGGGTATTGCTCCTGATCCGTAAGATCGACATCAATTTTTCCGTCTTCAACTGCATTTGTAACCGCTTCGATAAAACTGGTCTTGATTAATTTATTTCCCAGAACCTCGCCGATGCATTCATACCTCTTTGAAATGTCAGAATATTGTATAAATGCGGACTGCGGTGCTACAATTCTATAATTTACAGAACCCTTTAAAAGGACAGAGCTTTTTAAAAGCTTTTTCAGTTTTTTTTGATTATAGTCTACATTGAAATCAATGTGATAGGTATTTTTTTTCGGAAGCAGAGAAAAGTGCTTATGCTGTTTTTTGAATGTATCTTCAAAATCCTCCGGAAATGAGAAAGAATAATCAATATCATCTCCGTTGATGGTTTCAACGCCCTCATAACGTCCGTGAATCGTCAGGGTATAATTCCAAAGTTTTTCCGTAATGTTTTTTTTGGCTTCATCAAAGGTCTGACCGGAAACATCGATGGAGTTGATTTCCGTATTTTCATACCAGCGATCATTGTAGTACCCCTTTTGGTACATGTAATAGACTCCAAAACCAAGCCCGCCTATAATGAGGAGAGTAACTAAAACAATTGGAAAAATTCTGACTTTTTTTTTCTTTGCAGGTACAGAAGAGACGGAATCTGATAAATAATCCGATTCGGCAGAATCTGTCTTTTCGTCATTCGAAGTTTCAAGAACCTTTTCTTGAATTGTAGAAGAAAAATCTTCCCCGTCTCTTTTTTTCATCATTTCTGCACTTGTCAAATTTAATTCATCTGTGGTTGGAATTTTTTCTTCTGGTTTAAAATTATTTTTTCCTTTTGTCGGATTCTTTCCTTTTTTTGCCATTACATTTCGCCTCTTCTATATTAAAATTAATTCATTGTAAGTTTTACACACAATATTTATCATACTATTTTTTTGAAGGAAAGTCACCCTTTTTTCAAGCATAGAAAAAAAATTCTCTTATTTGATGAAAAAAACATCTAAACTTCAGAAAAAATTGTATTATTTCACAAAAATTATTAAAAAAATATTTCATAATAGTTAAGAATTATTTATCTTTTTTCACAGAAACACCGGGTAAATAATCACCCAGATCACTTAAGTAGTTATCATCGTCACCATCATCGCCGTCATCGTCATCAGATAATTCTGAAATAAACTGATCAAAGGCTTCTGAGGCCATCTCCATTGTTTCATCATCTTCAATCGGGGAAAAAACGGGGTCTCCGTCTGCATCTTCTGAATATTCAAGGATCAGAGCTTCGTCCTCAGGAAAATCTTTTGTGCCCTTTACGGGAAGGGCAGCTACAAATTCCTTTCCAAGTTCTTCTATCTCCATAGCTGCGATGATGTATACATCTGCTTCGTTTCCGTCTTCATCTGTTATTGTTATGATCACATCGTTGCTTTCATCAAATATCAAAGCTTTATTCTTGTCGTTCATAATAATCCTCCGTTCTGATTTATATCGCGATATACGCAAAGAAAGAACATACTGCACATAATTTCGCATTTTTGTATCATCTGTAAAATTGATGAATAAAGTGACAAGGTGATAGTAACATTATAATAAGGGCTTGTCAAACTTCATTTTAATTTTTTTATATACATAATAAATAGACAAAACAGGTGTAAACGCGAGGCATAATTGCGAAAACGGTATTCCATTTTTTAGCAGTTTATGTTATAATTATAAATAATAATGCCAAGGGACTGTTAATAATCAACTGTTTTCGGGCATTGCAGATGGTAAATCTAGATTTTAATCTGCGGTTACTTGTAAGTTTTGAACAGGAAAGGAGGGATTCTTATGAGTGGTGTATCAGGTGCAGGTGCAGGTACAAATTACTACGGACAGATTGCCAGCGGTACAAGAATCATGTCTGCAGCAGATGGACCTTCAGAGATGGCGATCATTCAGAAGCAGGAGGCTCAGATTCGTGGCTATGATATGGGTACGAGAAATGCGACCGATGGTCAGTCTGTTTTGAATGTTGCAGATGGCGGAATTGCAGGAATCACAGATCAGCTGCAGAGAATGCGTGAGCTGGCTGTTCAGGCATCCAATTCGGCTGTTCTGACAGATGATGACAGGCGGGCGATCCAGGATGAGATCGATCAATTGAAAGAGGGAATTGCATATGCAGCTGAAAACACGGAGTTTAATACCAAAAAGCTGCTGGATGGTTCCAATTCTGATATGCAGATCACTACGGGAGCCAATGGTGAGGGGATGCAGATCGATACCGGTAATGCAACTCTGCAGGCTTTGGGTATTGCGAATTTTGATGTAACAAGCGGAAACTTCGATATTCAGACAATTGATAATGCGATTCAATCTATTTCTCAGACCAGGAGCAGTATCGGTGCACAGTACAATTCGCTGGATCATGCAATCGGTTACAACACCAATACTTCCTACAATTTGACAAGAGCGATGAGCCAGATGTCAGATACGGATATCGAAAAAGCGGTTTCAGAGCAGGACAAAAAGCAGCTTTTGCAGACAATGCGTTTTATGATGCAGAAGAAGCAGGAGGAAGAGGAGCGCAGAAAGAACAGTTTATTGTTCTAGTACATCAGAATTATCGTGTTATGAGGATGAATTTATGATGTATCCGGCTCTTTGTTATTGAAACTAAAAAAAGCGGGGTTATTGCATGGACAGAATTATTACAATAGGAAGGCAGTATGGTAGCGGGGGGCGAGAAATTGGCGAGAAGCTTGCAAAGCACTATGATATTCCGTTTTATGACAATGAGCTGATCACGCGGGCGGCGAAGGAAAGCGGCTTTGCGGAAGAAAGCTTTGCACATGCGGAGGATAAGGCGACAAATAGTCTTTTGTATTCTCTTGCCATGGGAATTAATGTATACGGAAATCAGGATTTTGGATTTTTAGGCCTTTCCTTAGATGACAGAATTTTTTTAGCGCAGTCGGATGTGATCAGAAAGATTGCAGACGAGGGACCTTGCGTAATTGTTGGGAGATGTGCGGACTATGTGTTAAAAGAGCGCGAAGATGTGATTAATTTATTTATCAGTGCATCCATGGATTATCGGCTTCACAGAGCGGTTCATGACTATGGAGTAGACGGGAAAAAGGCCGCGAGTATTTTAGTGAAAACAGATAAGCGGCGTGGTAATTATTATAATTATCATGTCGGAGAAAAATGGACGAATTTAAATAATTATGACTTAGTAGTCCGCAGTGATCTCTCAGGGATTGAGGGAGCAGTGAATACGATTTGTGCATATTTAGGAGAATAACTTTAGGAAGCGTATAAACAGCATGCTTAGAGAAGAAATTGTCAAACAGTAAGCGTGCCCAAATGGGTGGAATGATAGCACGGGAACGAGGTGGATTATGGATTTAAATACGATTGAAAAGATTCAAAAGGTAATTTGGGACAGTGATAATGTTGTCATGGTAAGTGGAAGTGAGGTTTTTCGTGAAGGTGGACTAAACGGACTTCGTGCAGAGCATATCGTGTATGATATTGAGCAAAAGTACGGATTTTCCGGTGAGGAAATTGTAACCTCTCAAATTTATTCCCGCCAGGTGGCAATGTTTTTTGAATATTATAAGGATATTATTTTAAATAAGGAAAAACCGGATAATACGACAGTTTATGATGTGGTTGCCAAGTTGGAAAAGGAAGGCAAGATAACCAACATCGTCACCAAAATGGTATATGATTTTTATGAGGATGCCGGCTGTGAGCATATTGTTAAGTTGTACGGCTCGGTAGAGGAGAATCGTTGTCCGGCTTGTGGAAAGATTTATAATTCTAAATATATCAAACAGGCAAAGGGAACGCCAAAGTGCAGCGAGTGCGGCGTGATTTTGCGCCCGGGCTTTAGTCTGTTTGGTGAACAGATTGATAATAAGCGGTTGACACATGCCGTAGATGCAATCGAGGGTGCAGATGTTCTTTTGGTGGCCGGGATTTCATTAAATTCATTTGGTTGGCAGAATATGCTGCGTTATTATGATAAGGATAAATTGGTTTTAATCAACACGGAAGAAAAAATCGGTGATGAGAGAGCTAATTATTGCCTCTATGGCAGTATTTCCGATATTTTTGCTAAATTGGCAAAAGAGGCGGAAAAAAATAAAAAGGAAGAGTCTGCTAAGAAAGCGAAAAAGTCAGATTCGAAAAAGAGTAAATAGAAAAGAAAAACAGAAAGCAGGTATGGAGGAAAAGATGAGTAAGATCAGAACCAGATTTGCCCCAAGTCCTACCGGGAAGATGCATGTAGGAAATTTGAGAACCGCACTTTATGAGTATTTGATTGCAAAGCATGCAGGTGGGACTTTTGTACTGAGAATTGAGGATACTGACCAGGAGAGGTACGATCCGGAAGCTCTTTCCGTTATCTATGAAACCATGAAATTAACGGGTTTGGAGCATGATGAAGGACCGGACAAGGATGGCGGATATGGTCCATATGTACAGAGTGAGCGTATGAAGACAGGGGTATATCTGGATTATGCGAAGCAGTTGGTAGAAAAAGGAGAGGCTTATTATTGCTTCTGTACGAAGGAGCGGTTAGAGTCTCTTCGTGCATCGGATAAAACCGAGGATGGGAAAGAAATCGCAAAGTATGACAAGCATTGCCTGCATTTGTCAAAGGAAGAAGTAGAGAAAAACCTGGCAGCAGGAATGCCGTATGTCATTCGTCAGAATAATCCTGTGACCGGTACGACAACCTTTCATGATGCCATTTATGGGGATATCACCGTTGAAAATGAAGAATTAGATGATATGATTCTGATTAAAACCGATGGCTATCCGACTTACAATTTCGCGAATGTAGTAGATGACCATCTTCAGGAAATCACACATGTAGTCAGAGGGAATGAATATCTTTCTTCTGCACCGAAATACAATCGTCTTTATGAGGCGTTTGGTTGGACTGTACCGGAATATGTACATTGTCCGATCATTACCGATGAAAATCATAAAAAATTAGCAAAGAGAAGCGGACATTCTTCTGTGGAGGATTTGCTGGATCAGGGATTTCTTCCGGAGGCAATTGTGAATTTTGTAGCACTTTTGGGGTGGAGTCCGTCAGAGGATAGAGAAATCTACTCTTTAAAAGAATTGGAAGAAATTTTTGACTATCATCATATTAACAAGGCGCCTGCAGTGTTTGATATCACGAAGGCGAAATGGATGAACGGGGAATATATTAAAGCGATGGACGGGGAACGGTATCTGGAGTACGCGCTTCCTGTGATCAGGGAAGTTGTGAAAAAGGATTATGATCTTGAGAAGATTGCGGAATTGGTCAAAACGAGAATTGAGGTTTTCCCGGATATAAAAGAAAAGATTGATTTTTTTGATGAGCTTCCGGAATATGATGCATCGATGTATACGCATAAAAAGATGAAGACGAATAGCGAAAATTCTCTTAAGGTTTTAAAGGATCTGCTTCCTTTGCTTGAGAAACAAAAGGAGTTTTCGATAGATGTGATTGAAGCAATCTGTAAGGAGTATATTGCGAAGCATGAGTTGAAGAACGGACGTGTACTTTGGCCGCTTCGTACAGCGGTTTCCGGAAAGCAGATGACACCGGGCGGTGCATATGAGCTGATGGAGATTTTAGGAAAAGAGGAATCCATTGCAAGAATCAGAAAGGGCATTGAGATTTTGGAAGCTGATCTTGCCTAGTGTTCATGTTAAGCCGGATATAATGGAAAGGATAAATATGCAGGAGTTGAATCATGCACAAAAACGGGCGGTCTCTCATTTTGAGGGATCGTGTCTTGTTTTGGCAGGTCCCGGTTCGGGAAAGACCAGAGTGATTACAGAACGGATCCGTTTTTTGATCCGGGAAAAGGGCGTGCCGCCGACACGGATATTGGTCATTACCTTTACGAAAGCTGCAGCAGTGCAGATGCAGGAGCGATATCAGAATTTCTATCACAGAGATTCATCAAAGATTCATTTTGGCACATTTCATGCCGTTTTTTTCAAAATATTAAGACAGGAGTATCACTATACGACAAAAAATGTAATCTATGGTGAGAAGAAGCATAAGCTTTTGCGACAGATTGTAACAGAAATGGATTTGGAGCTTCAGGATGAAAATGAGTTTCTGATTGATTTAGAATCTGAGATAAGCCGGATTAAAGGAAATCGGTTAGAACTTCGGGAATGTCGACCGGCTCTTTGTAAATATGAGGATTTTCGAAAAATTTTTGAGGAATATCAGCGAAGTATAAAGAAAAGAAGCCTGCTTGATTTTGATGATATGCTTTTATATTGTTATGAACTTTTGAGTACAAAAGAGGATGTTTTGGCAATGTGGCAGGAGCAGTTTTCTTATATTCTGATTGATGAATTTCAGGATATTTCCCTTGTTCAATATGAAATCATCAAAATGCTCGGAGCACCGGAAAATAATCTTTTCATCGTAGGGGATGATGACCAGTCGATTTATGGATTCCGCGGAGCAAGACCGGATATCATGAAGCAGTTTTTAAAGGATTATCCGGATGCGGAGCAGTGCCTTTTGAATATCAATTATCGGAGTGTACCGGCGATTACGGAGATGGCGGGAAGGGTGATCGGTCATAATCGGGAACGGATGCAAAAGAAAATTATTTCTGCAAAGGAAGAAAGCCTTATGCCGGAAATGGATCAGAAGATGGCAGTGCGGAAAAATCAGGAAGAAATGGAGATGTGCATTAAAAATGGGACAGAGGAAGTGTTTACTATCCGCAAATATCCAAAGACATCGGAGGAAAATGATGCAATCTGCGAAAAAATAGAGCGATATTTTAAGCAGGGAATCGATTTTGGAGAAATTGCAGTTCTTTTCCGGACGAACATTCAGGTAAGAGCACTCAGTGTAAAATTGGCGGAATATCAAATTCCGTTTGTCTTGAAAGAACATCTCTCTAATATTTATGACCACTGGATCGTGCAGGATATATTGGCATATATTCAGATTGCGAGAGGGAATAGGGAGCGGGGAAGAGTATGGAAGATCATCAACCGTCCGGCAAGGTATATCAGGAGAGATGCATTCACGGAGCCATATGTAGATTTTGATGAATTAAAACGATATTATGAAGATAAGGATTGGATGATAGAACGCATTGAAGCGCTTCAGTACCAGTTAGAGATGCTTTCCAAAATGAAGCCATATGCTGCAGTTCATTTTATCCGTAAGGGAATCGGATATGATGATTATATAAAAGAATATGCGGCATCAGGTGGAAGCTCCGAAATCGCTATGTTTGAAATTTTGGAGGAGATTTTAGAAGATGCGGGGAATTTTGAGACAATCGATGCATGGTTTCGGCATATGCGGGAATATAGAGAGGTACTGATGGAACAGACATTGGAAAGTGAAGCTGAGAAAAAAGGGGTGTTTTTACTGACCATGCATGGTGCTAAGGGATTGGAATACAGCTGTGTATTTATTCCGGACGCTAATGAAGGAGTGACACCGTATGGAAAGGCGGTGCTTGACAGTGAGATTGAGGAGGAACGCCGTATGTTTTATGTGGCGATGACACGTGCAAAAAGACATCTGCATATTTCTTATGTAGAAGAGCGTTTTGGCAAAGCTGCAGTGCCGTCCCGGTTTATAGAGGAAATTGTACTTTGAAAGACTTCCTCCGATTCCATTGGAGATTAATTGCGACGAAATTCTGCCGGACTTTGCTCGACATATTTTTTGAATTTTGTATGGAAATAATCCACATTTCGATAACCAACCCTTTCTGCGATTTCATAGACCTTTAAATCTGTATTTTTCAATAATTCTTTTGAGTGTTCAATACGGACATGATCTACAAAAGCATTGAATCCGACACCGACTTTTTTTGAAAATAATTTGCCGAGATAAGAGCTGTTATAGCCAAATAGTGGTGCGATGGTCTCTAATTTAATATTGTCCATATAGTTGTGCTCAATGTAGTAGATAATATCGTCCATCACATTGCCGGCAGAAGAACTAAATGTGGTCTGCATGATGATTTCAAACTGTTCGGAAAAAAGCGTAATGATTTCGTACAAATAATATTTTTCATTGATGCGGCTGATAATCTCTGTATTTCCCGGAAAAGGGATGGAAATATTGTGATATAAATGTGCTATTTTTTCTTTAATTGACAGATAAAGATCTGTCAGGAACAGCTTGATTTTGTGAATATCATCCTCAGAGCAGTATAATTTCTTTTCCAGCTCATTTAAAGTTTCTGCCACCTGGTTACGCCCGCCTGCCTGGATATATCCTGCAAATTTTTCTAAATAGTTTTTTAAGGCAGATTCATCTAAAGTGAAGGAGGTTTGTGATTTCATATCAGGGAGCATTTCGTAACCGATCGTGTGCTGTCTGTGCTCGCAAAAGAAGCGCCGGTTTAAGAGCTGCAGGGCTTCGTTATAAGAGATATGAATGTCCTCGGGTGTGTATACGATTCTCCCATAGGTAATAAAAAGAGAATCAAGAGGGGAATTTTTCTGTGGCTTTTGTTCTTTTTCGTAATGTGCCAAAAAATCCCGGAATTTCTTTTGAATAAATGTTCCTTTTAATAAAAGGACCTGATTTTTATCCAAAAGAATTTGTTCATAGGAAAAATTATCTTCGTTGGTCACATTTAGCAGTTCAGAAAAAGGGTAGCGTATATTTGAAGCATGGCGGCTGTAGCTTTCGTAGATGATTACCTGATAGCAGTCACTGTCTAAATGGAGCTTGACGGCATCCAGGGCATTTGGCTTGATATGTCCGGTCAAAACATCATATAATACCATATTCCTGGTTCTGGCTAAATATTCCTCATCGAAGATCGGGGAACCGGTCTGTTCCTTCAGAAGAGTTTCTTTTATTTCGAAAATGGTATCATAGAGCTCTGTTTCATCGATTGGCTTTGTAAGATAGTATTCTACGCCATACCGGATCGCCTTTTGCGCATAGCTGAATTCAGAATACCCGCTAAGGATAATGATTTTTCCGGTATAACCCTGTTTTCTGGCTTTTTCGACTACCTCTAATCCGGTCAGTTTTGGCATGCGGATATCCAACATCACAACATCCGGCTTTTTTTCTATGATCGCATGGAGTGCATCTTCGCCATTAGAGGCATCTCCGATGATCTGAAATCCCAGTTCCTCCCAATCAATGATGCACATAAGTCCCTGTCGGATGATCAATTCGTCATCCGCGATAAAAATGGTGTTTTTAGCCGTAGTCATGTGAAAACCTCCTTTCTGGTGATATCTCTGTTGTACTAGAGAAAAAAAGAGATACATAAAATGATTATAAACAATTCAAGAAAAATTATCAAATGCTGTAGCAAATTTGGAAACAAGGGGGGGTGTATCATAAATGGGAAGTCTGGCTTTCTTATCAAATTTAATGATTCCGTTGATCGTTTTTCTGATCGTCAGTTATGGTTTGAGCAGTCATGTCAATATATTTGACGCATTTGTCAAAGGAGCACTCGATGGGATAAAAGTGGTGGCGGGAATTTTGCCAACTCTGATCGGGCTTATGGTAGCAGTTGGGATTTTAAGGCAGTCCGGTTTTTTGGAGCTTTTATCCGGATTTATGAAACCGGTAGCGGGATATGTGGGATTTCCGGCAGAACTCATTCCGCTGGCTTTGGTAAAAATGGTGTCTTCTTCTGCAGCATCAGGATTGTTGACCGACATTTTTAAGGAATATGGTACGGACTCTTATATCGGTTTTTTGGCAGGAGTTCTGATGTGCTGCTCAGAGACCGTGTTCTATACGATTTCTGTGTATTTTATGGCAACAAGAGATAAGTTTCATCAGGCGGTCACGGGAGGACGATGGATGCTTCCGGGGGCACTTTTGTCAACACTTGCCGGAACGATCGCCAGTGTAGTTATTGTTCGCTTTTTGCAGTAGTGCATAAGGATAAAAGGTGATATAATTATAAAAAAAATTATTATGGAGGTTATTTATGCGATTAAGAAATATACCCGGTTCAGAAGAAAAAATACTTGCCCACCCTTATGCATTTCAGACAGATGGTGCTGTTCCGGGGGAATATAAAGGTTTATGGAATAGAAATGTGTTTAAAACCACGAAGAAGCTTTATGTAGAAATCGGTATGGGAAAAGGGCAATTTATTACACAGATGGCAATGCTGCATCCGGAAATAAATTATATTGGTATTGAAAAGTATTCCAGTGTCTTAGTGCGGGCACTGGACAAGTTCGACAGGGAGCCATTAGAAAATCTGCGCTTTTTGCGAATGGATGCAGAGGATATTTTGGAATTTTTTGACCAAGGAGAAATCAGTGGAATATATTTGAATTTTTCTGATCCATGGCCGAAAGACCGACATGCAAAAAGACGGTTGACCTCCCTGCCTTTTTTAAAGAGATATGAAAGGGTTTTAGAACATGGAGGGGAGCTGCAGTTTAAGACAGATAACCGTCCGCTGTTTGATTTTTCCTTAAAAGAGCTTGATAAGGCAGGATGGAAGCTTTTGGATTTTACATATGATCTTCATAAGGACGGACCTGCTCCCGGCAATGTAATGACGGAATATGAAGAAAAATTTTTTAAGTTGGGGAATCCAATATGCAGATTCAGAGCAGTCTCATTATAAAAGTTTCCCATAAATGGAAGTTAGAAAAAAGCAATTTTTTCTTGTGCCTTATATATATTTGTGATATATTTTTAATTGTACTTAATTTTCCGGAGCTCGGACAGATGTTGTATGATTCGCAAGGAATAAAATCAACACTCAGAATGTATGGATCAGGGTTCGCTTCGGTATGGAGGCTGTCATGGACTTTATAAAGGATATTTTAAAAGGCGTGATCATTGGAATTGCCAATGCGATTCCGGGTGTCAGTGGTGGCACAATGATGGTTTCTATGGGAATTTATGATGATATTATTTATTGTATCACGCATTTACTTACTGAGTTAAAACAAAGTGTGAAAAAATTACTTCCCTATATCATAGGAATGGTGATAGGGATTGTAGGTCTTGCCTATGCAATTACTTATCTGGATGAGCATTTTCCGTTTCAAACCAGAATGGTATTTGTTGGACTGATTCTTGGGGGGATTCCTGTAATCCTGAAACGAATCAGGGGAGGAAGAGAAAAGGAGAAAAGTGCGGGTTTTAGTATACCACATGCGTTCATCTTTCTTGTGTTTTTTGCATTGATTCTTTTGATCCAGTATTTAGGCGGACAGGAGATGGAGAGTGTTTCGATAAAAATTGATGTTCTTTCTGTGGTGATTCTCTTTTTTGTTGGAGTGGTGGCTTCTGCGACTATGGTGATTCCGGGAGTCAGCGGTTCAATGATGCTTATGATCATGGGCTATTATTATCCGATATTGGATTCGATCAAGGGATTTATCCAAGGGCTGTTGCATGGAGAAGGCGGGACAGTGTTCCATTTTACTGCAATATTAGTTCCATTTGGTCTGGGGGTAGTGATCGGTATATTTGTGATTGCAAAGATAATAGAGCTTTTGATGAAGCGATTTGAAAGTATGACTTATTGTGCAATTCTGGGTTTGGTGGTTGCATCACCGGTAGTGATTTTGATGGGGACAGCGCTTGGCGGTCTGTCAGCACTGACTGTGATTACAGGTTTGATCGCCATGGTAGCAGGTGGTGCTGTTGCGTATTTTATGGGCGAATAAAGCGTGAAAAGATTATCTAATGCTCACGACAAGAACCGTTTTGCAAAGATAATCTAAGATTTACGAAGAAAAAGCAAAAGAGTTTAGTTAAAGTACGGCGTATAACGCGAAAGAGAGGTTAATTATGAACAAACGGTTGGTAGGGGTAAGTACTCTGGTGATTTTACTGGCATTGTTATCATTCATTTTAGAGGTATGTCTTTATTATTTTATTTCAGAGCATGTCGTAGCAGTTTTGGCAGCCACCTGTCTTTCTGTAGCATTGACTCATTATTTTTTAGAGTTGTCGCTGGATTATGACAGCTGCTTTTTGCAGGCGGCGTTTATGACGATTGCATCTGCTGCATTTTCTGTGGTTATATATCTTATGCAGCCAAATGAGTGGATATCATTTGATTTTTGGATTTTGATTCTTGTGCTGGTGAACTGGTTTGTACCATTTGTATATTGTTTTATCAGGGATTTTTCGGATCGCGGACCGAGGTTTGGCGGATATATTTTCTTTTTCCATGCTATGAGTGCGGTGTTTCTTTCTTTATATGTTTTGCTGATTGCCAAGGAACTGTTTGCTACACCGATGCTTCCTCCGTATCCGGTTATGGAATTCGGGGCACATAACTTTATTCCGTTTATGGCAACCGGAAATTATTTAGAAGGTGTCATATCTGCGGGAGGCAGCAGCACTGATATGGTTGTTTATATTATACAAATGATTATTTTTGCAATTCCGTTTGGCTTTTATGCGAAGGTCTATACCAGAGAATTGCCATTCATCCTTCGCTTACTTGTTTATATGGGCGGACCGCTCATTATTGAGCTTTTACAGTTGGCTACAGGATTTGGCCGGGCAGACATTGATGATTATGCATTTGCCATGATTGGAATTTTAATCGGAACGGGTATTTATCATCTGATTTATTATATTTCATATGAAACCAATAAAAGGGACTTTTTGGAGGACCGGACGGTGGCAAAAAGCCTGTTGTTTCATTTTTAGGAAAATCGGTAAGAAATTTGCATTTCTATGGCGTGCGTGTTAAAATTTTAACCGATTTCCTATACTTAATGCATCTGTGAGGAAGGAGGAAGAAATGGATTTATTTTTTGCTAAAAGAAATGGTTTTGGTTATCGTCTTTTTTTTCTTTTTTTCTTTTTCGTCTTTGTCTTTCTGACTGCCTGCGGAAACGGTGCCGGAAGTCAGAAACCGGGAGGAGACAGCAGTAAGCTTTCGGTTGTGGCGACGATTTTTCCGGAGTATGACTGGGTAAAAAATATTGTCGGAGATGTGGAAAATGTAGAGATCACACAGCTATTAGATAACGGAACGGATCTTCACAGTTTTCAGCCGACAGCTGAGGATATTGCAAAGGTAGCTAATTGCGATGTGTTTATTTATGTTGGCGGGGAATCTGACGAATGGGTAGAAGACGCGTTAAAGGAGTCCGTAAACAAGGACATGGTAGTTATTAATCTTCTGGAAGAGCTTGGTGATGCCGTGAAGGAAGAGGAAGTGATCGAGGGCATGGAAGCCGAGGAGGAAGAAGGCGAAGGTGAGGAAGAGCCGGAGTATGATGAGCATGTCTGGTTGTCCTTAAGAAACACCGAAATCCTGTGTGAAAAGATCGAGGAAGGCATGGCAAAGGCAGATAGCGAACATGCGGATATTTATAAAATGAATGCAGAGGAATATGTCGGTGCGTTAAAGGATTTAGATCAGAAATATGAAGAAATCGTTTCTGCTGCAAAAGTAAAGACATTGCTTTTCGGAGACCGTTTTCCGTTTCGTTATCTGACAGAAGATTATGGACTTGACTATTATGCGGCATTTGTCGGCTGCTCTGCAGAGACAGAGGCGAGTTTTGAGACGATAAGCTTTCTTGCGAAAAAGGCAGATGAGTTAGGGCTGACGCACATTATGAAAATAGAAAGCTCTGACGGGAAGCTTGCAGACACGATCATTTCCAATACAAAATCAAAGGATCAGAAGGTTTTGACTTTAGATTCGATGCAGGCAACGACTTCTAAGGATGTGAAAAATGGAACTACTTATTTTAAGGTGATGGAAGATAATTTAAAGGTTTTGGAGGAAGCATTGTCATAATGGATGCTTCCAGGTTGAGAATGTGCAAAAGGAGGACCGTGAGATGTCAGAAAAAAGAGCACAAATCGTTTGCAAAGCGCTATCTCTCGGATATGAGAATCAGGCAGTTGTGGAGGATTTGAGTTTTACCGTGCATTCAGGGGACTATCTTTGCATTGTCGGAGAAAACGGTGCAGGTAAGACGACACTTATGCGGACACTTTTAGGTCTCATTGAACCCTTGAGCGGGGAAATCGTGATCGGGGACGGGCTGCGCCTGAATGAGATCGGCTATCTTCCGCAGCAGACGGAGGTGCAGAAGGACTTTCCGGCATCAGTATGGGAGGTCGTGCTTTCCGGGTGTCAGGCGAGAAAGGGGCTCAGACCTTTTTATAATAAAGAAGAAAAAAAACTGGCAGAAGAAATGATGCAAAAAATGCAGATAGAAAATTTTCGCGGTCACTGTTACAGAGAGCTTTCCGGTGGACAGCAGCAAAGGGTGCTGCTTGCAAGGGCGTTGTGTGCGGCGAGAAAGATTCTTTTATTGGATGAGCCGGTATCAGGTCTGGATCCGAAGGTAACGGCACAAATGTACCAGCTTATAAAGGAGCTAAATGAAGAGGGAATCACGATCATTATGATCTCTCATGACATCAGTGCTGCTGTTCGATATGCGAGCCATATTCTGCATATTAGCGATCATATATTTTTTGGAACGACCGAAGAATACAGAAACAGCAAGACCGGACAGTTTTTTTTGTCTATGGAAGGGGGTGCGGTGGATGCTTGATAAGCTTATCATGTATTTGGAGTACCCTTTTGTACGCTATGCGATCATTGTGGGCGTTTTGATTGCCCTGTGCTCTTCCCTTTTGGGAGTGACTCTGGTTTTGAAAAGATTTTCCTTTATCGGGGACGGTCTTTCCCATGTGGCATTTGGTGCACTGGCGATTGCAAGTGTCCTGAAGCTGACACAGAAGATGGTGCTGATTCTTCCGATTACGGTTCTTTGCGCTGTCCTTTTGCTTCGAACCGGTCAGAATACAAAGATAAAAGGAGATGCAATGATTGCGATGCTCTCCGTTGGTGCATTGGCTTTCGGCTATATGCTTATGCATTTGTTTTCGACTTCTACGAATCTGTCCGGAGATGTGTGCAGCACCTTATTCGGCTCGACCTCCATTCTGACGCTGACAGCCGGTGAGGTGGGATTGTGTATTGTTCTCTCGATAGTTGTACTGTCATTATTTGTAATTTTTTATCATAAGATTTTTGATGTGACCTTTGACGAAAATTTTTCGCGTGCAGTGGGTACGAAAACGGACATATATAATCTTTTGATTGCCGTGATCATTGCTGTGATTATTGTGCTTGCGATGAATCTGGTGGGTTCGCTTTTAATTTCGGCACTCATCATCTTTCCGGCACTTTCGGCAATGCGTGTTTTTAAAAGTTTTTTGTCGGTTACGATCTGTTCAGCAGTCTTTTCTGTATCCGGTGCCCTGATTGGAATTCTGATTTCGATTCTGGCAGGTACGCCGGTAGGCTCTACGATTGTAGTGGCAGATGCAGTTTTGTTTGCGCTGTTCTGTCTGACAGGAGCGGTCAAAAGCCGTTAGTCTAGTAGGCTACCACAATTCCACCGTCCGCTGCGTAAAGGGAACTGACACCGCCGGTTTTGGTAATGATCACATCCTTGAACAAATGAAGGGAACGAATTGTCTTTTTTACAAATTCGGCACGATCTTTATTATTGCAATAGCTGATGCATAAGATACGGTTTTTGGCATCAACTGCGTCAGCAGCGATGGCTTCCGCCATTTTGACAATGGCTTTTTTCATTCCCCGTGCCTGAGAGGTTTTTTCAATCTGACCGTTTCCGTCTGAGGTCATGACAGGCTTGATATTCAGGGCATTGACGATCATTGCCTTCATTGTGGAAAGTCTTCCGTTTCTACGGAGCATCTCTAAAGTTTCTAAAACAAATTTCGTCCCCATGGTATTAATATATCCGCTTACTTCTTTTACAACCTGCTCAAACGGCATGCCGCTTTCCGCGTGGTGGTGGATTTCCATTGCCTGCAGAGTTTGACCGGCAGAAGCAGATTTAGAGTCAAAGACATGGATATTTTTCGCCGGATGCTCCTCTAAATAGAGCTGCTTTGCAAGTTCAGCACTGTTATAGGAGCCGCTCAGTCTGCTGGACAGGGTAATGATATAGATATCATCAGCCTGCTCGAAATATTCCATATACCGCTCCGGACCCGGACAGGAGGATTTCGGGCATTCCTCTGACTCTGCAACGCGTTTTAAAAAATCTGCCTGATCAAAGGTTTCATCATCAATGATGTCTGTTCCGCCCACATGAAGCATCAGCGGGATGCGGACAAAATGCGGATCTGCTTCCATCTCTTCTGTAAAATCGGTACAACTGTCACATAAAATAATATAAGACATGATTATCCCTCCCCCAATAATTGCATTTTAATAACAATAAGATATAGAAGTAAAATCAAAATGAAGTAGTTTTCAATACTACATCATATTATCACGCCTGTTGGAATATGTCAAGAAAGAGCTTGACTTTTAAAGAAAAAATGTGATATACTCACTTTCGTTAAAAGTTGAGTGGCGAAAGCGTAAATCCAGACTATGGGTTTGCGCTTTTTCTTTTTGCGAAGACATAAAAGAAAATTATTAAAAAACGATATACAAACGATATACTGGAAATTTCTATATAGAATAGAAAGTTTGAAAGTAAACTTTCAAATATTTATTAATGGTGCAAAATCAGCCGAAAACGGCTGATTTGTGCCAGGGGTATAAGAATATAAAAAAGAGTTAAACAATGCGCTCAAATTTGAAAAGGAGGAAAGGAATATAATGAGTGAGGAAATGATCAAAGAAGAAGGGAAGCCTGTGGCAAATAAAATGGGAACGGAGCCTGTGGATAAGGTACTTTTGTCCATGGGGATTCCGATGATCCTATCCATGGTGCTGCAGGCATGCTATAACATTGTAGACAGCATGTTTGTAGCGAGGATTTCAGATTATGACGGGATAGAGCATGCCGGAGAATACGCGATGAATGCGCTGACGCTGGCATTTCCGGTACAGATGTTGATCGTTGCGTTTGCAATCGGTACCGGAGTCGGAGTGAATGCGCTTCTTGCGAGAACATTGGGTGCCAAGGATGTAAAAAAAGTGGCAAGGGTTGCCGGTAACGGGATCTTTTTGGGACTTGTGATCTATGCCTTTTTTTTCGTGTTTGGCCTGGTGGGAATCGATGCCTATTTAATGAGTCAGAAAAGTGATCCGGTTACTCTTTCCATGGGACATACTTATCTGAAAATCTGTACCTTACTCTGTCTGGGGAATGTGATGTTTGCTATTTATGAAAAGCTTTTACAGTCTACGGGAAAATCCGTTTTCTCCACAACCGCACAGATCGCAGGCG
>CADBMH010000105.1 GCA_902795705.1 uncultured Lachnospiraceae bacterium
AATAAAGGTCACAGTGAATTAGGTGACTGTAACCGGCAGAGAGATTTTAAATTTCTCTGCTGATAATGAGAATCAGAAGAAGACAGTCTGCTGGATGACAGCAGACTGTTCTTTTCCTGTAGTAAACAGATAAGTGACGATGAAAAAGCTAGGGCAATTATTTTCGAAGTAAAGAGCAGTAAAATAAGAGCATTTATTTTATAAAAGGGCTAATAACCCCCAAGATTCCTAAGTGTAATACACTTTTTTGCGGCTTCTGGTTTGATGAAAAAAAATATGACAGGAGTGAAAAGTTGCGGAACAGCGGAACGGCTTTTTGGAGATAAAATATAAATATTTTTAAGGAGAGATATGGGATGGAGATTGATATTCGAAGAAAAGAAATAGAAGAAATACTGGGAAAAGCAAAATACTATGAATTTTCGGAAAAAGAAATTGATCAGTTGATGAAAAAAATTGAAAAGAATAAAAAAGGTCAAACGTGGTCTGGAATCAGAGATTTTCATGTACGGTTAATGAAATACCTATTTGAAAATAAAGACCTTGAATATATTCAAAATGAAATGTTTGCAATGTATAAATACAAATACGCAGGGAAGGAAATATGGTTAGATGAATATGAATGGAAACAGGAGATGAAAAAATGGATAAAAGCAGATTGTTGGTCAGAGGGTTCTTGTAGGGAACTGTTTACCATGGTATATGATTATAGAATACCAGAGGAAAAATTGATTAATTCTAAATGGAAATATATTGATTTCCAATATAAAAATTGTGATTTACGGGATTTTGTATGGGGATTTTTATTAGGATACGGAGAACATATGGAAATAGCTGTACTGTTGGAACTGATGGATGATCTGCATGGTGAGAAAAAAGAGCGAAAGGTAAGGATACAGGACGGCAGTAATAGTCATAACAAAGAAAAATGGATTGATTATTTAGAGGCGCATTTAAACGAAGATCTAAACAAAGATTCAAGTGTAAGTGGAAGATATTATCATATTCCCCCCTTTTCTTATGAAAATAGTTTTACCATTAATTCAGCAGTAGGGGAATTGGAGGGAAAAATAGATGATGTAGATTATTTGTTTTTAGAAAATTTTAATTTTAGTAAATGGGATAATATATACAGAAAAAGATATATTAAAAGGGATAATAGTAAAACAAAAATTAGGAATATGCAGTATATTTTTGATATTTATGCAGAATTTTATGTTAATTTACTCAGAAGTAATGGTTTTGAGATGGAAGATTATTCATTATTATATCGTTTAGAAAAATATTTACCATTACAATTTTGGAAGAAATACTATGGGCTATATTATAGTAAATATAAAGAAAGTCCTGAAGAAAATTTCTATATTCTTAATGGACTATTATATTTATTTTGCAAAGTAGAGAATCCATATATTCGTTTACGATTATTGGAAACTGCGTTTTTTAGAGAGAAAATGCAGGCCTCTTATACATATTTAGTTCCTAATCCACCGGAATCTTGGAGTGAAAATCAACCAGAAAAATCTAAAGCGGTATTTGATACATATGTATCTTATAGTGAAGTGGATAGGATTAATGAGAAAATTATGTTATCAAAAAAAATTTTAAAATTATTAATAAAAGATAAATTGCCAAAAGAGTTTTTAAAAAATAGAATTCTTAAGGATTTGCACAGTGTGTATATTTATTTTGATTGGTATCCTAACTTTATTGGGGATATGGAAATTGAGAACTTTTTGCATAAATGGAACGAAAATACAGAGAAAAGTATGTATGTGAGACCAGGGGAGGAGGCGAAATGGTTTGATAAGATGGTAGATAGGACTTTTAAAGCAATAGAAGAACGGAAGCAAGAAAAAGAAGGGGAAGAAGCTAAATATAAAATTACAGGAAAGCGTTATTGGCTTATATTTGATGATTCTTTAACAGATTTTGAAATGAAAAAAAATGCCGATGATTTTGGAAAAAGCATTAAGGAGATGATAAGAGATAAAAAGGATGATGAAATTGTAGATGATTAGGCAAAGAATCTATATATTATCGCATTTTAGGAATGGTTTGTAAATTGACCATTCCTTTTTTTGAGCATAAAATTATACACGAACTTTCTGATTTTGTCAAATTCTCGTTTGTATAAAATTCCCATAAATTTTTAAGCTGAGTAAAATAGCAAAAAGATTTTTTGAAAATTTTATGAAATAATGGGAAAAATGCGCATTTTAAATCATTAAACAAATTTTAAAAATCCTGCCGGAATATTCCGGCAGGTAGAAAGGAAGTTTATATGAAAAAAAATAAAAAAGACAGATTGATTCAGGTTCTCATTCAAATGGGAATAGTCCTTATTAATAATGGATTATTCTTCTTTAACAGTATTTTTTGGACATCTTTGCAAGGATTGGATATGGCTAGAGAAATCATAGCAAAGTCTTTGGATGAAAAAGAGAGGAGGGAGATGAATGAAAAGAGATATCGAGATATTCTTGACATTCTCAGATGCCAGCCGGAGATAAAAAAGATAAATCTGGCTGCCATACCGGACAGAATAATTTCCTTCGTGTGTAAGACAGGGACCTATCTGTTTAAAAAGGGAAAGGTCGAAAAGGTAATGACGAAGGAAGAAGCGAAAAAATTCTACCATACTTGGATGAATTATGCTGCGTATGATGAATCCATCGCACATGATGTTGCCGGAAACTGGGAAAAGAGGGAAAACTACATTAGGGAAAAATGCCCTGCCTTTTTCGAATATGTTTTATCCATATTTGGGAAAGAGACAGCAGCCGCACTGGACAGTCTCTTCGGAATGTTTGGATACTTATTCAGTAATCTGACCGGAGCGAAAGGAGGATTTTTCCTGATCGGAGCGCCGAATTCGGGAAAAAGTACGGTGCTTCATCTTGTGGAGCATATTTTAGGCGCGGAAAATGTTTCGCATATTTCCCTAGAAGAATTAAGGGAAAAATTCAGTATTGCTGAATTGGCAAATAAGCATGTGAATATATGCGGAGAAATATCCCAGAAAATTTTTCGTGGGATAGAGACATATAAAAGGCTTACAGGTGGTGATTCCGTCAAAGGCGAATTTAAGGGACAGGCATTATTTGAGTTTGTCCATTCCGGCAGGTTCCTGATTGCCGGTAATCGGTTACCGGACTTTGGAACTGACGGGGCAGATGCCATGCTGGAAAGAATGTATGTATTGTATTTTCCGACTGAGGTGGAGCCGGAAAAGAGAGATCCGAATTTATTGAACCGTCTCTTAGAGGAAATGGATGCAATCTTTACAATTTCCATGCTATATGCAGCGAAAATGGCAGAGAACGGATTCTCTTTTACAACAACAGAAAAAACACAGGAAATCCTTAAGGAATATAAGAGTTCGTTTCATATTCATGAAGATTTTCTGGAATCCTGCTGTGAAACAGGTACAGGTGAAGAGTATAAAGTCTATAAGAAAGACTTATGGACCGCATACATGGATTACTGTCAGGAGAATGGCTATAAGACGGAACTGAAACAAAAAAGCTTTTATGCTGCTATAGCCAGGGCTGAAGGAGTGAAATCAGGCAAAGGAAGAATCGATGGGGGTAAATCCTTAGCACTGTTTATGGGACTGCGGTTAAAAGTGGAGTCTCTTAATGGCGAAGATGGTCAGCATGACCTGGAAAATAATTAGAAATTTCTAAGAAAATCATAGCAAGTTTGTGCCTGTACTGTGCGACAGGCACAGGCTTGTGATGAAACAGGAGGTGACGCTCATGGCGAAAAAACAAGTTAGCTTACGGATAGATGAGGAGATATGGGAGCAGATGGAAAGTATAAGAGAAAAAGCCGGCATGGACAGGACAGAATATATCGTGTCCTGTTTGCAGGACAATCCTGTCGTGGTTCTGGAGGAAGGAGCGGCAATAGCAGGGAGATTAACAGAGCTGATCATATTATTGCAGCAGGAAGAAGCGGAGAATGGGAGGCAGATAGAAAGGGGGATGGAAGAGATATGTGTATTATTGCATTCCTTAACCAAAAAGTTGGCGGAAGGAGCCTGAAGGGGGTGAATGAGTACATTCATGCGCCGGACAGTACCAGAGGCCGTCCGGGGATTTTCCGGGGAGTGCTGCCGGGACAGTCTGCAGAATCCATGGAGATCATCAAGAACCTGCACAGGAAGCCCGGAGGCAGACAGTATATCCATGTTGTCATCTCGCCAAATGAGTGCCGTGTGCCGCCGGAGGAGTTTCGCAGAGCTGTGGAAGAAATTACCGCATGGTTTTCGGAATATCAGGTTACAGCGGCGGTACATACCAATACAGCACATATACACAGCCATATTGTCATAAACTCTGTCAATTATAAGACAGGGAAGAAATATCAGCAGTCAACGAAGGACATGGAGAAATTTAAGGAGCACTGCCGCAGGGTGCTGGCAGCTCACGGGATTGATGAGGAGCTGGAGATACACCAGGCAGATGCTTTGGAACTGGAGGATGCCATTCTGGAGGAATTTGACGGGGTTTATGAAGATGAATTTGATGTGGACGATTTCTGGGAAGAAATCACACGGAAAGGAGGATTTTTCGAAGGAGAGGAAACGGAAACAGAAGCGGAGCTTCGCATTGCAGGTGAAATTGCTTCTGAAGTGCTTTTCTACATTGAGGAGGAGCAGAGCATTCCGGAAGAGCTTATGGAGCTATTTGCAGAGTATCAGTACTGCGGCTTTGAACAGCATTTAAGCACAGATGAAATTGGTGACATTCTGAAGTGCGCGCAGATCATATCAGACCGCAGGTTCCTGTCTCTCCGGGGATTTCTGACAGATTATCCGGAAGACATATCATATCCGGAATCCTATGATGCGGACGAGGCTGAATATGAATGCTATGGACCGGATGATGAATGGGCGGATGCACTTCAAAATGTCGAAGAGGATGATCTGGATGGATTTTTTGAATCAGATGTATATGAAATAGCACAGATAAAGGAGGCGGAAGAGCATGAAGAGTACAGGGAAGGTTTAGAAGAATGGGAGGAAGATAACAGATTTTATGATGCTATGGAGGCAGAGGAAAGAAAAGGTTTTTTTCAAAAATGAAAGGAGATATTATGAAAAAAAAGTTATATGGAGCAGTAGGAACCCAAGGGATTTGCATTTATCTTAATTATCAGTATTGCATGATGAACGGCAGGAAATATCTGGGGAAAAATTTTCATATAAAAGGTTTTTATGACGAGGTTTCCGCAGCGGAATGGGTTTGCAGTGAGTTTAATGATCTGACAGGAACATTTTTAGCGACTGTAGAACAATTAAGCACGAAAGGGTTTAATGAGATACTTTTTAAAAAGGAGATGAACAGGGAAATTGGAATTACGGGGAAATTTTAGCAGAGAGGAGGTGGCACGCCATGGCAAGAAAAATAATGGAAATCCCGATTGACCGTAAATATCTGCTGACCATTGAGGAAGGCGCAGTATATTTTCACATAGGAGAAAAACGGTTGAGACAGGTGATTGCGGAAAATCCGTATGGAGATTTTTATCTGAAAAACGGAAATAAGCTTCTT
The DNA here is from genome assembly GCA_902795705.1 of uncultured Lachnospiraceae bacterium. Taxonomy (GTDB): domain Bacteria; phylum Bacillota; class Clostridia; order Lachnospirales; family Lachnospiraceae; genus Butyribacter. Next base: position 5,562 of record CADBMH010000105.1, read on the forward strand.
ATTAAGCGTAAAAAATTTGAACATTATTTGGATCAGGCAGAGGCTGTCTGAAAATGATGTGACTGCAGTACCGGGAAGCAGCTAAAAATGCATGCGTGATATTTTTGCAGGTTTCCCGTGACAGGAAGGCTCTGATATGATAAAATCAGACTATATCACATCAGAGCCTTTCCTGACTTTTGTAGCAGGAAAGGAGAGATTAATATGGCTGAAGTAAGAAAGGATGATAAGGGGCGTCTGCTTCGTGCAGGAGAGAGTCAAAGACCGGACAAGCGGTACTG
>CADBMH010000106.1 GCA_902795705.1 uncultured Lachnospiraceae bacterium
CACCGGAAACTGCCGCTGCATAAGTACCGTCCTTTGCGCCTGCCGGGATATCTGCATCTTCTTTTACATCTACGAAAACACCGGTCTTTCCTAATTTAATGATTGCATTTGCAACATCAACACCCTTCGCGTCATTCCAGTTACATGTGTTGGAGCCGTCATCCTGCAAGGTGACATCTAAGCCGGCACCCTTAAAGAAGGAGAAGGTATACCATGCATTAGAAACCATCATTCCGATCTTTTTCTTCTTTGCGCTTGCTACAGAAATCATCTGGTCTAAAGACTGTACATCGTCCTCAGAAAATACAGACTTGTCATAGTACATAAAATATCCGTTATCTGCGGTCATCGGATAAGCATATAATTTTCCGTCCAGAGTAGCTGCTTCCACAGAACCAGGAAGATTTTCATTCTTTACATCATAGGTATAGGTGTTGGCAACCTCCTGAATCGCACCGCCCTTTACAAGCTCATTGAGCTGGTCATCTGCGAATGCATATACATCCGGTGCTGCTTCCACGTCCGCAAGAATACTGTCCTTTGCATCTGCCTCAGACTTTGCACCCAATGTGATATCAAATTTCACATCAGAGTACTGCTTCTGAAAGCTGTCCAAAAGTCCCTGCGTAAACTCCTGATCCTCCTCAGATGCCCATACGGTAAGTTTTACGGTATCCTTGGTAGACTTGATCAAATTCTGAACCGCATCCTCGGAAGAAGCCTCGCTTGAACCGGAACTTGCTTCCTTAGAGCTGCTGCCCCCGTTATCATTACTGCCGCATCCGGTAAAGGATACAGAACCGATCGCTAAGACTGCTGCCATAGTGATCGCCAATTTTTTGGTTGTTTTTCTCATGAAATTAACCCTCCTTCAATAAATTATGTTTTCTAAAATATAGTACACGTTTGACAGCCATTCTATGCGCAAGCTTTTGCGCAACCGGTTATCCTTTTGTATTACTATACCATTAAGCTGCTTTTCTGTCAATCTTTTTTTGAAGATATTTTTATTTTTTTATTGCTTTTTTTATTTACTATTTTTTCTGCGGATTAATGTTCCGCCCGGAAGAAGCTGCCCTTTTTCCAGCTTATTTGCAAATAAAATCTCTCCGTCCGCTTCGACAGAAACCGGCTTTTCTTCACTGTTTAACAGCACTTCGATCCGGTTTCCGTCCTGATCTAACTTAATATATTCAATACACCGTTTTTCACTGATCTCATCCGGAAAATGAAAATACAGGCTACGAAACATATCCTCCCTCCTTCTCAGCTCGATCAGTGTACGAACAGCAGAAAAACACTTTTCTTCTTTTTCTGATTTTTCTTCATCCCAGTTCATGCATCTTCTGCAGTCCGGATCATGACCGCCCTCCATGCCAAGCTCTGTTCCATAAAATATACATACACTGCCCGGCATCGTAAAAAGTGCCGCAAGCTCCTGAATAAAAACATCATAATCACCACCTGCACGACTCATTAAACGGTCGGTATCATGCGAATCCAAAAGATTAAAAAGTACGTTATTATTTTGCTGTTGATACATGGTATAACATGCATTCACACGATATGCAAAATCCTTTTTCGTCAGACTCTTGTCGATAAAGAAATCATTGATCCCGCTCGTCAGCGGATAATTCATTACAGCATCATACTCATCTCCCAGAAGCCACTGGCTTGCATCATGCCAGATTTCTCCCAAAAGATAGAAATCCTTCTTTTTCTCCTTCAATGTTTTCCTTAACCGTTTTAGTAAACAGTGGGATACTTCATTCCCTACATCAAACCGGATCCCGTCGATATCATAACGATCAATCCAGTCCGTGCAGATCTGCTCGATGTAGGATATCACTTCTTCATTATTTGTATTTAACTTTGGCATCCCCTCGTAAAAAGCAAACGAGTAAAATCTGCCGTCTTTGGTATCCTGATCCATCCGGACAGGCCATTCATTGATCATGAACCAATCATAATATTTTGATTCCGGTCCGTTTTTCAGGACATCAATCCATGGTTTGAATTTGGTGCCGCTGTGATTAAACACTCCGTCCATCATAATCCGGATTCCATGCTCATGTGCCGTCTTCACAAACTTTTTCATATCGTCCTCGGAACCGAAATTCGGATCGATTGTTTCATAATCGGTGGTATCATATTTGTGATTCGACTCTGCCATGCAGATTGGTGTCAAATAAATGCCCGTAATCCCAAGCTTTTCCAAATACGGTATTTTTTCTGTGATACCCGCAAGATTCCCACCGAAGCGTTCTTCATTTTTCACCTCACCCTTTCTCCACGGCAAAATTCCTTCTTCCGGCGAGCTGCCTTCCCCTCTGCAAAAACGATCCGGAAAAATCTGATACCAGACCGTATCATTTACCCAGTCCGGTGTATGATTTACATCTGCTGGATTCATCCAGGGTACGATAAAATATTGAAGCATCTTCCCCTCAAGCTCCGTCTGCTCCTTCGTAAGAAAACCATCCTCAAAATAGTACCGGACTTCCTTCCCGGCATGCAGTTCAAAATAATACTTGCACCTTTTATACTCCGGCTTCACGGTTGTCGTCCACCAGATATGATTTTTCAGATCCTTTTTAAATACAATTTCCTCCCTGCTTCCTTCCCACCGTTCCGCGCCACCGGCAATTCCCGCCGCATAAGGATCTCCGTGGATCAGAAAAACCTTCGTTACATCCTTCCCGGTACGGATATTGATGATCAGCTCCTCTTCATTTAACGGATAACTCATCTGTTCCGATGTTCTGTGATAAACCGCAGCAAAATCCATGTTAATCCTCCCTTTTTACTTTTTCTTTTTACTCTTACCTCTCATGTAGCTCTGCTAAGGAACTGTTATAGAATAACTTTTAATTTTGAACAGTTCCTTAGCAAATTTCTTTAAATCCTTCCATAGATTCGAGTCAGCCTTTTTATATTTTTTGCCAGCTTTTTCCGGAGCATCCCCTGCTTGATCCGGAAGCTCCAGTTATCACCTGTAGTGGCCGGCTCATTGATTCTGGCTCTGTTATCCAGAAAAAGATAATCCATGAGCGGAATGATACATAATTCCGAAACAGAAGCCTGTGCCAGCCGCAAAAACATCTGCGCCGTCTTTCTGTCGCTGCAGTGCTCAGACATTCCCAGATAAGAGCGAAGTAGTTTTTTGTCGCTCTCATTCATATTCTGCAAATACCCCATTAATGTTTCATTGTCATGCGTTCCGGTATAGACCACGGAATTCTTGTCATAAAAGTACGGCAGATATTCATTGCCGCCCTCCTGCGTATCTGTCCGGCTGTCAAATGCAAACTGCAGCACCTTCATATTCGGGAACCCCGTATCTTTTACTAACTTTCTCACGGAATCCGTCATATACCCCAGATCTTCCACGATAATAGGCATTTCTCCAAATTCTTCCTTCAGCGCCGTAAAAAGCTCCAAGCCCGGACCTTCCTTCCACTCTCCGCCCGCTGCCGTTTTACTGTCTGCCGGAATGGAATAATACGCATCAAATCCTCGAAAATGATCAATCCTGATGATATCATAGAGCTCCAGACATTTTCTGAATCTGCGTATCCACCAGGCATATCCTGTTCTTTTGTGATACTCCCAGTTATACAGAGGATTCCCCCAGAGCTGTCCGTCTTTTGTAAAGCTGTCCGGCGGGCACCCTGCTACTGCCGTCATCCTGCCGTCCCCGTCAACCTGAAAGGCTTCCGGACACCCCCAGATATCCGCTCCGTCAGCCGATACATAAATCGGAATATCTCCTATGATCCCTATTCCCTTCCCATTTGCATAAGTTTTTAATGCTTCCCACTGGCAAAAAAATTCGTACTGTATATAATAATACAGCTTAATACGCTTTTGATTCACCTTTTCAAATTCCTCCAGCACTACCTCTTCCCGCTTGCGGTAAAAGTCTTCCCACTCCGCCAGAGGTTTTCCGCCAAATGCTTCCTTCAAGGTCATAAAAAGCGCATAATCCTTTAGCCAAAAGTCATTTTCCTTTACAAACCTTTCAAAGGAACTACTTTTCTTTTCGGAAACCAAAAATCTTTCAAATGCTCTTTCCAGAATTAGAATCCGATTCGCATATAATTTTTCGTAATCAACCCTTGACAGATTTTTCCCAAAATCATACTGCTCACATTCACTATGTAACAGCAGTCCCTTTTCCTCAAGCCTCTCTAAACTGATAAAATAAGGATTTCCCGCAAAGCAGGAAAACGACTGATACGGCGAATCTCCGAAGCCGGTAGGACCTAACGGAAGAATCTGCCAATACTTCTGTCCTGCCTCTGCTAAAAAATCAACGAACCGGTATGCCTCTTTCGAAAAGCTCCCGATCCCGTATTTGCCGGGAAGGGAAAAAATCGGCATTAAAATTCCGCTTTCTCTCATTATGTACCTCCGTTTCGTTTGCAAACGCTTTTCGTAACTTTTCGAAATGATGTTTTCGTTTATTTTCGTTTTTGTATTTTCAATAATACATTGCTATTTACAAAATGTCAATAGATTTTTTCAAAAAAATAAAATTTTTTTCGTTTTTTTTCGTAGCAACTCTTGTAGTAATTTTTCTTTTACGTTATAATACTTATAACAGAAAACAATATGCACAAAGTATGAAGCTTGGAATAAAAAAATAATTGTAAACAACAGCCTATAATTCAAAACAATTATATAGATAGTGAGGAAAATTTTATGACAACAATCAAGGATATTGCCGAACGGCTCGGAGTTTCTCCCGGCACAGTCTCCAAAGGTCTGAACGGTGCAAAGGATATCAGCGAATCACTCCGTCAGTCTATCTTAAATACCGCCGTAGAAATGGGGTACACAAAAAAGAAAACACAAAAAAAGGATACACGAAAGCTCTGTATCCTTATTGAAAATATGGATTATTATATGAAGGATGATTTCGGCTATGATATCATCCTCGGCTTCAAGCAGGCAGCATTTAAGGAAAGCTTTGATGTAGAAGTCATTCCCGTAAGCCATGAATTTCAAAAAAAGCGTCCCTATGATGCCTTCCTCTTAGACCAGAACTGTAGTGGCGCATTCATCTGTGGCTTCGCTTTTGACGATCCGTGGATGGAGGATTTAAAAACCACGAATGTCCCAACGATTCTTTTAGATAATTATATAAAAGAAAATCCGATGGTCGGTTCTGTCGGCTCCGACAGCGACGAAGGAATCAGACTTGCCGTCAGCCATCTGGTCTCTCTGGGACATAAAAAAATCGCATTTCTGAACGGCTCAAAAGGCTCTGCCATTTCAGAAATGCGTACAGAAGCTTATTTAAAAAGCATGCGCCTTCACCAATTGGAAGCAGTTCCTGAGCAAATTGCTTACGGACATTTTGTCTCCACAGGTGTATCAGAGCATGTAAGAAAATTTTTAGAATCGGGTGCTACTGCCATCCTCTGCGGTAACGACCTGATCGCCTATGGTGTCATGGAGGAATGCAAGCGTCTGGGAATATCCGTTCCTGATGAGCTTAGTGTCATCGGTTATGATGACCTGCCTTCCTCCGCTCACAGTGAGCCTCCCCTTACCACTGTCAGACAGGATCGCAGCAAGCTCGGAAAATGCAGCTATTATGTCCTCTACGCGCTCATTAACGAAGTATCCCTGAGCAGAAATCTACTGCGTACTACGCTGACTATACGCAAATCAACAGACAGAGTCAGAAACTAAAGTCTGCATTCCGGCTTCTTCCCATTTACAAAAAACCTGCCGCTTAAACTGATTCGGTCATCCGAAGTTCATATCCCAAAAGCACCTTTTCCTCTGCCTCTTCACCGGAAATCACTTTCAAAAGTGTCCGGCAGGCTACCATTCCCAATTCCTTCGGATCATACTGAAGCGCCGTGATCGCAGGTCGATTATTGGCAATGATCTGACTGTCATAAAAGGAAGCAATCTTGATTTCATCCGGAATGGAGATATTTTCACTGTGCAGCTTATAAAGTGCATTGTAGCAAATCCGGTCATCCATACAGACCAGACATTCTGCCCGCTTTTTTACGGCATCAACCACCGCTTTCTGAATATCCTCTCTTTCCTCGCAGTCTGTATAGTAAAGCACCTTTTCAGATGCCAGCTCCTTTACCCCTTCCTGAAATCCCTTTTGTCTCGTCTGATTGACGACATGAGACATATCACCGCCGATCAGGGCAATTTTCTTGATCCCTTTTTTGACAAGCGCAGAAGTCAGCTCCCGGCACGCCCTGATATGATCATTGTCAATCTGGATGACATTTTTTTCCTGCGTGCTTCCGATCACCACAAAAGGAATTTTACTTTTCTTTAGAAATGCAACTCCGGGATCCGACATAAGCGTTCTTCCCAAAATCACACCATCCACCTTGCGGTTCTCCACAACACGCTGCAGCTGTGAAATATCCTTGTCATGCATTAAAACATTTAAAATATCATAATCCATAGGAGCCGCTTCCTTCGCAATCCCGATCGTGCAGCGAAGAAAAAAAGGAGCATCCGTCACTGTAGAATCCCCCGGCATCGCCCAACCAATATTATATGTCCTTGACTGTGCCAGTCCCTTCGCCAAAGGACTCGGCTTGTAATTATTTTCTCTGATGTATCTTAAAACCCTTTGCCTGGTTTCTTCTCCGATACGTCCTTTCCCTGAAATAGAACGCGAAACTGTAGTTTTCGAAATCCCTAAGGCTTCTGCAATGTCTTCAATCGTAAGATTTCCTTTTTCACGACTTTCTCCCAATTTTCCACATCCTTTCTTTACAAAAAGCCCTCTGTATGATATACTTTGCGCAACCGATTGCACACCCGTAAAATTCAGCATCTATTTTGATTGGATTATCATGTTTCGGGGATATTTGTCAACTGAGAAAAAGTGTTTATTTTATCAACAGAAAGGAATGTGACTATGCGTGTAGAAAATATCTTATTTGGAGCTGCATATTATGATGAATATATGCCCTATGACCGTATCGAAGAAGATTTCAAGCTTATGAAGGACGGCGGTTTTAATGTGATCCGGATTGCCGAATCCACCTGGAGTACCTGGGAACCGGAGGAAGGAGTCTTTGACTTTACTCATCTTCATAGAATGTTAGATGCCGCAGCAAAATATGACCTCAAGGTCATTATCGGGACACCAACCTATGCGATTCCGGCATGGCTCTATAAAAAGCATCCGGATATTTTAGCTGTCGGAAAAAAAGGACCGGAGCTCTACGGACACAGACAATTAAACGATCTGACCAACCCACACTATCTGAAATACGCCGAGCGGATCATACGAAAACTCATGGAGGAGGTAAAGGAGCATCCACAGGTGATCGGATATCAGTTAGACAATGAAACCCGATCTGCCGGAGCCGCTTCCCCGGAAACACAGGCTCTTTTTGTCCGGAAAATGAAAGAAAAATATCCGGACATTGAAGCATTCAACCATGAATTCGGTCTGGATTACTGGAGCAACCGGATCGGAAGCTGGGAGGATTTCCCCGACATCCGCGGAACGATCAACGGAAGTCTCTCTGCTGCATACAAAAGATTTTTGCGGGATGTGATTACAGAGTTTTTAGCATGGCAGGCAGATATTGTCAGAGAATATAAAAAGGACAACCAGTTTATCACACATAATTTTGACTATTCCTGGACGACACATTCCTTTGGTATCCAGCCGGAAGTAAACCAGTTCGATGCCGCACGCTGTATGGATGTCGCCGGTGTCGATATCTATCATCCTACTCAGGATAAACTGACTGGCGTGGAAATCGCTTTCGGTGGAGCCGTCGGGAGATCACTAAAAAAAGGAAATTATCTCGTACTGGAAACCGAAGCACAGGGCCAAACCGATTGGCTTGCCTATCCGGGGCAGCTTCGCCTCCAGGCATATTCGCATCTGGCGAGTGGTGCGAACAGTGTTATGTACTGGCACTGGCATTCGATTCATAATTCCTTTGAATCCTATTGGAAAGGGATTTTGAGCCATGATCTTTTACCAAATGCAACCTATAAAGAGCTTTCTGCATGGCGAAAAGAGATGCTGCCTTTCGAAGCAAAATTAAGAAACTTAAAAAAGACCTGCGGGGTGGCAATCCTTGTAGACAATGCCAGTCTCACCGGTCTGGACGAATTTCCGACAAACCTTTCCAACCCTTTGGAATACAACCGGATTTTGCGCAGGATTTATGACAGCCTCTATGAAATGAATATCGAATGCGATCTGCTCTCAGTAAATGATTCCTTTGACGGCTTTTCATTTCTGATTGTTCCTGCCCTTTATTCTGCATCAGAAGAAACCCTGTTAAAAATAAAAAGCTATATTGAAAACGGCGGTCATGCACTGATTACCTTCAAAACCGGATTTTCCGATGAAGAATTAAAAATCTACCATGATGCGCAGCCGCATATGCTGACCGAATGTATCGGTGCTGCCTATGATCAGTTCACCAATCCTTCTGATGTCACAATTTCCATTGACGGAAAGAGCTATTCCGTGGAAAACTGGATGGAGCTTCTGCGTCCTGCAGACTGTGAAATTTTAGCTTCCTATGAACATAAATACTGGAAAGAATATGCTGCTCTCACCTGCAAAAAATACGGCAGAGGAAATGTCTGCTACCTTGGGTGTTTTATGGAAAAGGATGGCTTTAAAGCATTATTCAAAAAACTGCTTCCTCCATCCGGAGTCACTCTGCCCTCCTATGCCTTTCCACTTATTCGTAAATCAGGAACCAATGAAGAAGGCAATCTGATCCAATACTTTTTTAACTACTCCTCAGAACCTGTCCGCCTGCATTATACAGGAAAACAAGCTGTAAATCTTCTGACAGGAGAAACCATATCACCTGACGAAAACAAACAGCTTGCACCATGGGATTTAATCATAGCAGAGGAAACAGACAAATAGCTGTGCTGCGTTCCCTGGACAATCGGATCTGCCGGCATCGGCCTGATATAAACAGAGAAATATACCGGACTTCGAACAGAGTCCGGCAAACTAAAACAGTCCCCGAATCCTGTCCATATTCTCTTTCGCCAGTTCGTACCCTTTTTGATAGCTTTCGGAAAGAATATGTACATCACTTTCAAAGCTTTCCAGGGGCTCTGCCGGTCTTAGGATGATTGCCCTTCCTTCCCTTTCCAGGCGTTCGCAAGCCTGTACTGCCTGATTATATCTTTGGTATCTTGTCCGTACACGCTTTGCGATTGCCGGATATTTATACTGTACCGCCTTTGCCACCATCCGGTCAGAGCGGGTACACTCCTTTACATACCCTTTCGGCCTGGTCAGTACAATGAGTGCCTTTCTATGCCCGTCCTTCACTAACTTATCAATCGGAATCGGATTGGAAAGTCCACCGTCATAATACTTTCTGCCGTTGATTTCCACCGGCGGAAAAATCACCGGCAGCGAGCAGGTCGCCTGCAGGGTTTTAAATTCACGGTCTACATCTTCCTTTTGAAAATAGTGTACATTTCCGGTCTCCGCATCTGTCGTCGTAATCACAAATTTTCCGGAATAGTTTTGAAACGCATCGAGATCAAACGGTATTTTTTCGTTAGGGATCGTCCGAAATACAAAATTGATTCCAAAGGGACTTCTTTCCTTCAAAAGATTCCGCTTTCCGAAATACCGCTTATCATTCCTGTACTTTTCCATAATCTCCATATTTCGTCTTTTTTGTCTTGATATATAGGACGCTGCATCCGCAGCTCCTGCAGACACTCCGATACAATACGGAAACATGATATTCTCCTCTAAAAGCGCATCCATGACTCCGCAGCTGAAAATCGGGCGAAACGAACCGCCCTCAAATAATACTCCCGGCATTTTTCTCCTCCACTGATTCAAATACATAAAAATACATAAAAATTTAGCAACTTCTTACTGATTATGTATTTTATTGGATTACCGGCCGCATGTCAACTATATGCAATTGCAGCAGTTTTCTTTTTCAAGGCAACTAAATTTTCATTTGTCGGGGAGAATTTTGTAGGGGGAGAGTTTTTTAAGAAGTGACGCGTGCCTTTATAGTCTATGTTCCGCATCCTGTCTTCCGATTGTGCGCAAAAAAGGAGCGCTCCCGCTTACAAAATCCGCAGCGGTACTAATCGCCTTTCCGCTTGCAGCGAAAACGCGATAAGGACCGGCGG
>CADBMH010000107.1 GCA_902795705.1 uncultured Lachnospiraceae bacterium
ACGGTGTTCTTCCTGTAAACATATTTGACACTGTAACTCCATAAACAGTTTTATAATAGTTACTTACATATCTTGCACAGCAATATTGCCTCAAGCCGCAGCGCTCTGCCTGTCGTTCCCGCTGTCTGTCCACCTTTTACACTATTCATCCAGCCGATATTCTGAACATGCCCGGAGTATGAGATTGTCGGTATAGAAATATAGCAAAAACCTTTTTCTGATTCCCTAATTGTAACTTTTAACAGGGAAAATGTAAGATTTAGCTGTTTTTTTAGATTGTCTTCTTTACAATACTTCCCCATTGCCTAACTTTTAAAAATTTCCTGTTTCCTCCTTACATCCCTCTTCAAAACTTCTTTGCTTAAATCATTTTATTATGTCTCTTTTATATTACAAGAATCCTTATCACAGAATAATATATAAATCCCCGAAATCATATCTAAATTGTAAAAATTATATAGTCCATCATAGTAATGCTTTGGTATTTTGTAAATATACTTTTCTTTATTAAATTTTATTAAGAAGCTAAAATATTTTTATCAAATATCATCTGAATACTGCAAACATATGATATATAGTTTTTAAGCGATAAAACATCTTTGTTCTTTACATCAATGAATTTACCTTGACCATTTGAACAATACTAAAAACCTAAGCATCAATAGATACAAATACTGCAACTTTAAAGAAAAGGAGAACTTTTATGCTCGGAGATCAAATCAAAAAAATGCGTTTGGCATATGGGTTAAATCAGGTACAGCTGGCAGATAAGCTGGGAGTCAGCAAGCAAAGTGTGAGCAACTGGGAAAACAACAATATCCTCCCCTCTGTAGACCTTCTTCTCAGAATCTCTGATTTCTTTTCCTGCTCTACCGACTATCTTCTAGAAAAAGAAGAAATGACCGTTTTTATCGAAACAAAAAACCTCACTTTAGAACAGGCAATCCACTTGCAGCAACTTGCAAAGGATTTTGAGATTATCAACAAACGATTAAATGAAATGCAAAAATAAAAGACCTCTGAAATTTTTCAGAGATCTTTTATTTTTAGAATACAATTTCTTCCACTCCGGTATACACATTTTCCACTTTTTCTGTTCACTTTATTTATTGCGTAATCTCCCCACAAACTCACGGCAGCTTTCCCGCCAGATACAATGGCAGATTAAAAACAGTTTCATTTTTCTTCGGTGGCAGTTTCGTGAATTTAATCGCCTGCTCCGGAGAGTATTTTTTTAAATAATTTCGAAAACTTGTTGATTTCGTTGGCTGTGCAGATTTTACTTCAATCGGTATCACACAGTCATGGTGCTGGATGACAAAGTCGATTTCCCCACTGGCACTTGCTCCCGGCTTAAGCACTCCATAGACAAACTTTTTGTTTTCTTTTGCCAGTTGTGTGACCAGATTTCGGTACACTAATAAGACCTTTGCTGCATTGACCTTTTTATTATGTTTTGTAATATCACTTTCATATAATAAAAGCAATTCTTCCTGAATCAGCTCTACCTTCGCATAGTCGTGATGCGCGATCCATGAAGCGACACACTCCGGCATCCCCCCGATAATTAGGTACAGATGATAATACTCTGACAACCGTTTATGAAAAATTTCCTCCATTTCACTATTCTCATCCATTGCTCCATATCCCATACCGCACTGCGAAACATCAAAATCACCTCACCATATTACTGATCCTATTGTTCACTCTTTTTGAAAACCATTCTCAGTATACATGATTTTCCCAGTATTTTCAATGCTTTCCACATTTTTAACGGTACTTTTTCAATTTTTCGCACATTATTTGCGGTATTTTTCAGATTTTTTGCACATCATCACAGATATCGCAAGCTTTTGGTGAATTGATTTTACCCCGCGAGCTGCACATCTTCAAAGATATCATATTTGTCACCATAGATCCAGCCGGTCTTTTTACCGTACTTGAACTGGAGATAATAAGCGTTTTTATAGATTTTGACCTTTTTTATCGTGACCGATTTTCCGGACTTGATCGTAAATGCCTTCACCTTGGAGCCCGGCTTCTTATAAAATGTCAGCTTCTTCTTGGCTTTAAATGTTGCCTTATGCAACTTCGGAGTCACCGTCGCCGTATCGGAAGTACGGACAAATTTACCGTTTTTATACTGGTATTGATAAGTGAATGTCACAAATCCTGCCGCAACGATCTGTCCGGAATATTTTACCTTTAATTTACCGTCCTTCGTCCCGACAGAAGCGTAGATGTGATTGGCTCCCTTTTTCCATGCAACGGAATCCAGCGTTAAAACAGATACCAGCTTTCCGGTCTTTGTATCATAACGATAAATGTTATCAATCTGCGGATCATCGTTCGGTCCGGTCACACAAAGTCCCAAAAAGATTTTCTTGGATGATAATTTAATATAAGAAGCAGTAGCATCGTAGCAGTCGAACAGTTCTTCTGACTCCAATGCGATCTCATCATTCACCTTCACGACCGCTTTACAGGATTCTTCCGTGCCGCTTAACGAAATCTCTACCGTTTCATTCTTTCCGTCTCCATCCAGATCCACCTCTGCAGTGCTTTCTTTTCCTGCAAATTTGTCATAAATGATCTTTACCGAAGCTTCTGCCTTTTTGGGTGTAAAGCTTCCGATTCCATCTGCACCGGAAGCCGTGAATGCCACCGCCGCTGCTAAAATACCGCAGACGAGTTTTTTTCCTGATTGTTTCCAGATTTTTTTCATGATTTTCCCCTCCATATCAGAATAATTTTTTAAGCTTTTTAGAAAACTGCATATTACTTTGAATAGTAACAGCTGCATTAACATTATCGACTAAAATTTCTAACTAATTATAAGAAAATCCCAAGTTTGAAAAATTCCATATTTCAGCCATATTTG
>CADBMH010000108.1 GCA_902795705.1 uncultured Lachnospiraceae bacterium
AAAAAGATTACTGGAGCATTACGATAAATTAAACTCTACCGGAAAAGAAAAAGTAATCGAATACACAGAAGACTTAACCTCAAACCCTAAATACACGCAAGATACCGCATTAAAGAACGCTTAGGAAATGTGGTTTTTATAGATTTTATTTGACCTTGATAATGATATAGTGGATTTAACCGGGCAGCCGGTAGGCGGCATACTCGTTCCGAGCCTTGCGGAAGGAGGAATAGCTTATGAGTACATATGAAGAATTTATGGTTTTATTAACCACTGCACTCCTTGTAGTCGAGATTCTGAATTTGAAAAATAAGAAGTAGCCGTCTAGTCCCGGAAAGTCATAGACGGCTACTTTGTAGTTGTAAACTGACTCGCCGGAACGAGTAGATGCCGCTACTCTCCGACTGCCTTGTTAAATTCATTATAACAACTTTGCAGAAAAAGTCAAATACAAAATGCATAAAAGATACCGCATTAAAGAACGCTTAGGAAATGTGGTTTTTATAGATTTTATTTGACCTTTATAATAATATAGTGGATTTAACCGGAGAGCCGTTGGGGTGCTGCGTCAGCCACCGGACTTGCAAAAGAAAGGAGCTGGTGCCAATGGTTACATATGCGGAATTATTCCAGTTTGTAATTATGCTTTGCGCTGTAGTAACTCTTGTTGTTATTCTTGTACGCAAAAAGTAGCACTCTCATCCGGCTAAAACGATAGTGCTACTTTTTTAGTTATTATCCATTGTCGATGGCTGACCGCACTCAGTCAACGGCTCTCTTGTTAAATTCATTATAACAGATTTGTGGGGAAAGTCAAACCCTAAATACACGAAAGATACCGTATTAAAGAACGCTTAGGAAGTTAGTGACTTCTTGACAAACGGACATATTTATAATAAAATGCAATCAGTAAAGGCACTACCGTAAAACAAACGGTTCGCCTTGGTTAATAGTTGCTGCAAAAAAAGCAACCGTTTAACTCGGCAAAGTATCCGCGGTTGCTTTTTTGATGCTTTTATTTCTTTCTGTCCTCTTTCATCGACAGGATAATAACAAAAGGTGCTACCGATAGACGGTTGTCCTGATTTTGTGGTTATTTATATCATAACCGCTCAAAGTTTAGAAGGCTGGGCGACTACTTTTGTGTTTTTCCATGATGAAATCCTATTGTATATCGGATTTCAAAACAAATACAAATACCTCAATTAAACATTCAATCGTCAGCATGAGCGTCGCCCTCCTTTGTATTGACCAAACAGCCACCCACGTATACTATAATTTTGTCCGAGACAAAAAGTCCTCCCACAATCCGGGAATCGACAAAGTTTCGGATTTTTATTTTATAATAATTTAATCATATTTAATGACCGTTACCTTGGCGTGGGGCGGTCATTTCTGTGTCTTATGAGTATCGGATACATCTTATGGTGTATCCGATATTAAATTATAGATTTTCAATCGGAATCCCTAGGAATAATCCCATCCATTTTCCAAACAGTTCAACAGACGCAGACACTTGTATGATCCAGAAGATTTTAGTCGTAGTCGCTACACTTCCCCAGACATCCTTCTCTTCCCTGCTCATACGGAACAGAAGGAAAAAATATATAATCTCTGCCATCGAACTAAAGACCAGCAGCATCAATTTGTCTGTCATGGTCAGCTCGCATACTAATGACGAGACCACAGCCAGAAAAAAATAAACATGATATTTAGAAAGCATTCCTGTTCCTTCCTCTTTTCTTTAAGCAAGAAAAATAACTATTAAAAATTCCCATGGATTTGAAACATCTTATGTACTTTCTGTAGTTCTTCTTGCTTTTTGTGGGTTTTGACAATTTTCTCTTGATATTACAATATGTTTATGCTATAGTATTCACAGAAAAAGTGCTGCCGTATTGCAGACGGTTAGCCTTATGTAGCAATCATATTAAATGACCGTTACCTTGGCTGGGGGCGGTCATTTTTGCTTTTCCCAACAGTATATCCGATACTGAAGCAGGTCAAACCAAAGCTCAACACCGCTATCAGTCCTTCAATCGTTAGCATAAGCAGCCCTCCTTTCGTCTGGATTTTTACCTCCTTTCGATAGGATAGGCTAACCGCCTACCATCTTGGCAGCACCCAAATTCATTTTAGCATTCAAGAAGTAATTGTCAATAGCCGCCATCTGAACAACATGAAAATCTTTCATTGTCCTACTAAATCCATTATAAAAATGTCAAACCTGCAAAAACGCACCCAAAAAACGACAAAAATCGCCAACCATATTGACAGGAAAAACCTTCTAAATATAAGATGAAGAATAATTGTGCTTTAAATTAGGAGGTTTTTATGTGCAGGAAAATCATAAACAAATTCATTGTAACTTTTTTATCTTTATCACTATTTTTAACAGGCTGCGGAAGCACTTATGATAGTGTCAGTGAAAGTCCAAGTCCTACGGTTTCTGATTACACAGATGATTCAACCAGTGTTGATCAGGATAATAATGAAATTAATACCCAAGAAGATTATGAAGAGGAATCCCAAGACGACGATCATGACACGATTGCTTCCCAATATTCTAATTTTGAAGACTATTGGAATGCTATCAGCTCAACATACCAACATGTTAAATATGATGATATCACTACCGGAAGATATTCGGATCATTATGTAATTATAGATGGTATAATCGACAATATTGATAAAGATCTATCTTTTTTGGAATATGATATTTACTACAAATCCAAAAATAGTTATAAAGTGTCAAAAGATAATTTAGCAGATAATGAAAATAATCTTAGATATAGTAAAATCCAATCACTTGAAAACGGTGACAAAGTCCAACTTTGTGTTTATGTAAATTCAGATAACTCATTTGGAAGCGATTTATTATCACTTAATATCCTTGGCAAAACAAAAGGAAACATTAGAAAGAAAATTAAAAATGCATTTATAAAGGCTTGCAAATCCTATTCATACAAAACTATAGCACATCATCCTAAGAAATATAAAGGAAAGAAAATAAAATTTACGGGAAGAGTTTTACAGACTATAGAAACAGATGAATATTATACTGATCTAAGGATTTCTGTAGAATCTGATATAGACAAAGTATATTATGTTTCCTATGAGAAAGAAAATAATAAAGCTAAGATATTAAAGAATGATAAGGTTACTGTTTATGGAACATTAGATGGTGAAGAAACTTACACTACTATATTTGGAGAAGAAATTACACTGCCAAGTGTTGAAGCAGAATACATTGTTGTTAAATAAAATTATAGCGGGAGGTCATTATGTACGGAAAAAAGAAATATTTGAATACTATTTTCATTGCGCTTTGTTTTGCCTTATGGCAGCTCTATATTACAATTCCTGTCGGGATTGTGCTTCTTATTATGCAAATGCTTGAGAATAAAAAGCTATTCGAAAGATACGGCACGATCGATCAGGCAGAAAAAACGATTACTTCCTATGAGAACATGATCGAAGATCTGAAAGCGAAAACCTTGAATCTGCAGAATGCACTGGAAAAAGAAACCAAAAACTATGAAGATACCAAGAAACAATATAGTACTGAACTTGAAAACAAAAAGCAAGAGTACCTTTCTGAAATGGAGAAACTGGAGAAAGATATTGAAGAAGTGATAATCTCTCAAGAAACAAAAGAAATTGCAGAAAGTGTTGATTATTCTTCCTATGATTCCATATCTTCAGAAGAATGCAAAAATGAGCTTGCCCTTCTCAAGCAGGAAGAAAAGGAACTGATACAGAATGAAGATGCTATAATAGTTTCGCAAACAACTGCAGCAAAGAAGGTTATAAGTAATAATATTAAGCAGATCATTCGTTGCTTTAATGCCGAATGCGATAATATCATTTTATCCGTAACAGTTAAAAATCTGGATTCACTCCGGACAAAAATCACAAAATCATTTGATACACTGAATAAGATTTTTGATGTAGATGGCGTAAAGCTGACATCTGACATGCTGGAAATCAAATTAAAAGAACTCACTCTCTTATATAATTATGAAAAGAAGCGGGAAGAGGAAAAAGAGATCCAACGCGAGATCAAAGCCCAGATGGTAGAGGAAGAAAAGGTTCGAAGAGAGTTAGAAAAGAAACGCCAACAGATTGAAAAAGACGAAAAACAATTTAGCAGCGAAGTCTCCAAGATGATGAAATACCTCCAGAATACGGAAAGTGAGATTGAAAAGAAACTATACGCAGATAAGATTGCGGAGCTGGAGGCAAAACTTAAAGAGCTGCAGGCAGAAAAGGACGATGTGATCAATCGTCAGGAAAACGCAAAAGCCGGCTTTGTATACATCATTTCAAATATCGGCTCCTTTGGCGAAGATGTCTTTAAGATTGGTATGACACGCCGCCTTGAGCCACTTGACCGTATTAAAGAATTAAGCAGCGCATCCGTTCCGTTCGAATTCGATGTGCACGCTATGATCTTCAGCGAAAACGCTCCTGATCTGGAAGCCAAATTGCATAACCACTTTGATGCTTACCGGGTAAATAAAGTAAACCCAAGAAAAGAGTTCTTTAAGATTTCAATAGACGATATTGAAACTTATATTGATGAAAATTACGATGAAACCGTGGAATTTACAAAAGTGCCGGTTGCCAGAGATTATAGGGAATCATTGGCGATGGCATAAAACAAAGGCAGTTTTAAACTTATAATGTAAACAAATCTTAATAAAACCTACCTAAATTGGGTAGGTTTTATTTTATTATTCTTTTACATTAGTAATTTTTTTATCTTTCTTAGCCTCCAATCCACTGGGACGGTAAAAAGCTCAGCTAAAACGGACATATATAGATTAAAGGCTGGAACATCCTGCTTATAACCTGTACTGATTTTCTATTGTTACATAATCGTACAGACTCTATAAGCGACATTAAATACCAGTATAAGAAAGGAGCAGTTCTATGAACAAATTTAAAAAGAGAATTAAACACGCAAGGAAATCACTAAAAAAAGTAAGGAAAACACTTAAAGAAACAACAAAATTAATAATTATAATTCTTGATCTAATTTTTGTAATACAAAAGTTAATAACAGTTATTCCTTAATAAATCCCTTACTTATTTACATCCGGAATCAGCAGATATTTCTGTTGATTCCGGATTATTTTCTCTATTTGCACTAGTATTGTAACACATACTTAGCCAAAAGACAATATCCTCTTGACACTCCTCTTCCTTTTCCTCTATACTCAAAACAAATAGGTAAAAGGAAGGAGTGATCCCATGGAGCTTATCTATCTTCGAAAATCCCAGGCGGACAATCCGAGCGAATCGGTAGAATCGGTTCTGGAGCGGCACGAATATCAGTTACAAGAGTTTGCCGCACAGGAGCTTGGCTATCGGATCCCGGAGGAGCAGATATACAGAGAAGTTATCTCCGGCGAAACGATCGATGCCAGAGTGGAAGTGAAAAAGGTTCTGAAGCTGATTGAAGCTCCGGATGTTACTGCTGTGATCGTGATTGAACCGCAGCGTCTTGGCCGTGGTGATTTGGAAGACTGCGGGCGATTGGTGAACGCTTTCCGGTATACGAATACCAGGATTATGACTCCGACCAAGACCTATGACCTGCAGGATAAATATGACAGGAAATTTTTTGAAATGGAGCTGCAGCGCGGCTCTGATTATTTGGAATATTATAAAGAAATTCAGGCACGCGGGCGGAATCTCTCTGTAAAAAGAGGCTGCTATATCGGCAGTGTAGCTCCCTACGGCTACCGCAGAGTGTGCATAAAAGACGATACCGGCAGGAAATGCTGGACTTTGGAGGAAAACCCGGACGAAGCCCCTGCAGTGAAAATGGCGTTTGATCTGTTTGCAAACCGTGGATACGGCTTTATCAAGGTGGCACGCACATTAGACGAAAGCGGGTACGCTCCGCGCAAAGCTTCGCATTGGTCCTCTGCAGCCTTAAAAGATATGCTTGAAAATCCCATTTATATCGGAAAGGTCCGTTGGAATCGCCGTAAAACGGAAAAGAGCATCGTAAACGGAAATCTTACGATCTCACGTCCCAAAAGAAAAGAGGACTCCTACCAGATATATGATGGCTTGCATAAAGGAATTGTCGATGAAGAAACCTTCCAAGCAGCCCTTGACCGGCGCGGTAAAAATATCCGCATAAAAGACAAGGCAAAAGTCAGAAATCCTTTTGCCGGCATCCTGTTTTGCGAATGTGGGCGCTCCATGATCTACCAGCCATATGACCGGAAAGAAAAGCCAAAACCGCGATTGCTTTGTGCAAACCGCGTGTACTGCGGAAACAGTTCCTGCACCTATGAAGAAATTGAAGCACAGGTAATAGCCATCTTAAAAGGTGCAATGCAAAATTTCTCTATGGAGCTTAGTGCGGTCGATTCCGGGAAAATTGAAATTATATCCAGTAATGTACAGAGACTGGAAGCAAACCTTGCTAATCTTGAAAACAAGGAATTAAATCTTTGGGAAAAATACAGCGAAGAAGGAATGCCAAAAGAAATCTTTCAGCAGCTGATCGAAAAGGTAACCCATGAAAAGGAAAAGACAAGAGACGCACTCAGGAAAGCAAAAGGGCAGCCACTACCAAGTAAATCCTACTACGAAAAAAAGATCATAACCTTTCAAAATGCCTTAGATGCCATGCAGAATAATGAGATTTCTCCGGAAGAAAAGAATCTGCTCCTGAAGGAGTGCATTGAACGAATTGTATACTCGAAAGAAAAAGCTGTGCGCTTACATGCTTCAGATACACCGGAAAAGCTGCCGGTGGGCGGAGGATGGACGAAGCCGGAGATGCATCTGGAAGTACATTTGAAGCTATAGATGTATACTTGACAAGAACTTCGCATATTAAAAAGCTACCCAAATTGGGTAGCTTTTAATCATCTACATCATGGATGAGCATATGAGCTGGCGCACCTCGAAATGGTGGCAGCCATCGTCCAACAGCTGACAAAGGATCTGACTCCTGAAGAAATCAAGGCATCCGGCATT
>CADBMH010000109.1 GCA_902795705.1 uncultured Lachnospiraceae bacterium
AGGGGCTATCTGCGGCTTAAATCCGTTCAGTAGCCCTATGAAGGTTTTCAGCGATAAGATATCGGATGAAATCGAGGAACAGGATAAGGGAACTAGACCGTTTAAGATGGTATTTCGGAAGTCTGTATCCATTGATGACGAGGAAGAATGCGTAGAGAAAAAGAAGCCACCAAAGGGAAAGAAGATTTCTAATAATCCTAAAAATCTTCTTTTGGCTGCAAAACAAGTTTTGCTGCAAAGAGCAAGGATGTTTAGGGACGAACAAAGTAGATTATTTTACTTTGATGGTAAAATATTTACGATTGTTGATAATACGTCAGCATCCGGATTTCTTTGGGATGAATTTGTGAAGATTAACCTGCCGGAGGATGTATACAGCAATATTACATCGCCGTCTTTTTATAGGAAGTTGTCAAGAGATTTATCGAGTACACCACAAATTGAACGCATAGACATTGAAGAATGCCTTGCACAGACGAAGTATCTGATTGCATTTAAAAATGGAATATATGATGCCTGGCAGGATGTATTTATCAGAGATTTTTCGCCTGATTATAAGATTATCACAATGCTGGATGCTGACTTTGTTCAGCATTCAGCGATAGAACTGTTTTCAATGTTTCTGTATGAAATAACTGGAGGAGATGAAGATACAATCACATTGATATGGCAGATTATAGCCTATGCAGTTCTTCCAAATAACGATGCAAAAAGATTCTTCGTGCTTGGCACAGAAAAGAACAGTGGGAAAAGCGTTCTGTTGCGGTTGCTGCAATCATTCTTCAGAAGGTTTGAGATTAACAGGCAGGCACTCTACGAGTTTAAGGGAAGATTCGGGTTTGCTTCATTGTCTGGAAAAAGAATCAATGTGGGAGGAGAATGCGTAGAAGGAAAGATTAAGAATGAAGTAGTTGCTAATATTAAACTTATGACAGGCGAGCGTGAATTGAACATTGAGAAGAAAGGCATAGATTCTTCCATGGAGAAGACTAATTGCAAATTGTTTTTTGCAACGAACTCACCAATTTCAATAGAGCGCATGGATGAGGCTTTCTTTGACAGAATGCTGATTATTCCGTTTCAAAGGTCTTTTGAACGCTCGGAACAGGACCCAGAGCTTACGGAAAAACTAATCCGTATCAAAGATGACATCGTATCCTATGCCGTAAGGAACTACGCATATGAACTTGTGACATCCAACTATTGTTTCTGTGAGCCGGAAGCTGCAAAAGAGATGAAGACATCATGGATAAACAATCATCGTTCGTCATTAGATTTATTTGTAGAGGAATACCTTACTGTTACAAATCAGAGCTTTGATTTTATCAGTAATGATGAACTTTATGAAGTTTATAGAAATTGGATGGACGAGAATTTTCCAAATGAGTACAGGAGGGAAAAGCGGGGGCTGACAAGGGATCTTAGAGCCAAATACATCCAATGTGATCAGATTCCGGAGAAGGGCAAGGTTGATGGCAAATTTGTGAGGGTTATCCGAGGCATACGGTTACAAAGATAATCCGTATGATCGAAAAATGAAACTGACATTAAATCCCTGTAGATGTACCTATGGGAGAATGGAGGTGGGAACATGAATGAATGTCAATTCTATACTGCGATGGAAGTTGCTAAAATGCTTGGTGTATCCAAAGGACACGCATACAAGGTGGTAAAAAATCTGAATGATGAACTGAAGTCGAAGGGTTTTATTGTAATTGCCGGAAAGGTGTCGAAGCAGTATTTTAACGAACGGTGTTATGGCATGAGCAGGGTGTGATGAACGGCAAAGACGGCACGGGTCGGATAATTTTTATCCGGCCTGTGTTTATAATGGGAGGTGGTTGTTTTGAAAGTACAGCGGTATGGAGATGATGGTAAGTGGGAGGTATTTTTCTATTACAAGGATTATACCGGGAAGAGGAAGCAGAAGCACAAACGGGGCTTCCGGACGAAGAAAGAAGCCATAGCATGGTCAGAAGAGTTTAAAGTACAGCAGGCTCAGAATTTGGATATGACTTTTGGCTCTTTTGTGGATCTATATCTTGAGGACATGGGGAAGCGGATCAGGGAGAACACCCTGCGGAGCAAAAAGTACATCTTAGATTTGAAGATACTGCCATATTTCAAGAAGCGCAAGATAGCAGAAATTACGGCGGCAGACATACGGATGTGGCAGAATGACATCAGCAAGAACGGGTACTCGCAGACATACCTGAAGACAATCAATAACCAGTTGGCGGCAATATTCAACTATGCGGTAAGGTATTACAATCTGCGGGGAAATCCATGTAGCCAGGCGGGCCCGATGGGAAAAAGTAATGCGGATGAGATGGAAGTATGGTCGATCGAAGAATTCAATTTGTTTCTGGAAGCTGTTGAGAATAAGCCTTTAAGCTATTATGCATTCCTTACACTGTTCTGGACAGGGCTAAGGGTAGGAGAGCTTCTTGCTTTGACGGTGGCGGATTTTAATGCAGGGGCAAGGACACTGAATATCAGTAAGTCATTGCAGCGCATTGACGGAAAGGACATTATCAATCCGCCTAAAACGGAGAAAGGGAAGCGTGTGGTTGCACTGTCAGAGAATTTGGTCCTGCATTTGCAGGAATATATCGAGAAGATGTACGGAATGAAGGACAAAGACAGGCTCTTTCCTGTAACGAAGTCCTATCTGGAGCATGAGATGGCAAGGGGAATTAAAGAATCCGGGGTAAAGAAAATTCGCTTGCACGATCTCAGGCACAGTCATGCAAGTGTCCTGATCTCAAGGCTTGGAGCACAGCCGAAACTGGTTGCGGACAGGCTCGGACATGAGAAGATTCAGACAACTTTAGATACTTACAGTCACTTGTTTCCGAATCAGAATATGGAGCTTGCAGATATGCTTGACGATTTAGATTCCGGGAGCAGCAATGACGATGATGGAGAGGAGGATACGGAGGATGCCGGGAATACATAGGTATCATACGATAGCGTTTCGCCCTACTACATGGGAGAGGGAGCTTATTGAGAAGCGCTGCGAACTCAGCGGACTGATGAAGAAGGACTTTATAATCCAAAGCTGCATTCATTCAAAGGTGGTTGTGGCTGTTACGAGAGAACGGATGCTTCGGATTATCGGAGAAGTGCAGGAAATGAGAGATGTAATGAAGGATGTTGCCGGACAGCTGATGTCCGGCAATGTTACGTTATCGGACAAATCCTTTCAGGAAATGAAGGAGGAGTATCTTGCCCTTGCGATTACTTTGGTCGATCTATTGGATGGAGCGTCCTATTTGTTCGGGTATGGAACAGCCGAGAACAGCCCGAAGCGGAAGGCGATGAAAGATGTGGATGAGCTTGCTGATGCTGTAAGGCGGCAGGAAGATATGAGCAAAATATCCGAGGACAGCGTGTGAAAATGATGAGATTTTCGTTGATAATATGGGATTTTGAGAGTATAATAAATGGCAGATATCTATACAGAGATATTGATGCTAAATGATTCTGATGAAAAAAGATTGTCAGAAATTGGATAAAAATATATAACGGAAGGAGCGATTAGCATGATGACAATACAGCAACAGGCATATGAATTGATTGATGAATTGCCTGATGATAGCGTTAAGGTTATGATTGAGCTTATGAGCAGGATGCCTAAAGCTACAAAAATAAGCATTGTCTCCAGTCCCATGAAAGACGAGACAAGTAAAGAAAGAAAAAGGGCTGCATTTGAAAGAATGAAAAAACTCCGTAAGTCGGCTACCGAACACAAAATAGAAGATGTTGAGGCGGCAAGGTATGATGCGGTCAAAGAGAAATATGGAGCGTTCATGTGATGAAGAAATTAAAAGTATTGATGGATACTAATATCTTACT